>CAMNQH010000045.1 GCA_946549035.1 uncultured Lachnospiraceae bacterium
AGAAGAGGAAGCGAAGAAAGAGTTAGCGAAGAGAGAAGAGGAAGCGAAGAAAGAGGCAAAAGCCCAGGGGCTAGAGCAGGGCGAAATGAGAAAATTAATTACACAGGTTTGTAAGAAACTGCAGAAGGGAAAGTCCGTGGCGGAAATTGCAGAAGAGTTGGAAGAAGGGGAAGAGAGGATTTTTGAGATTTGTCAAGCCGCTGCAGAAACAAAGCCGGCGTACCAGGAAGATGAGATTTATATTATATGGAAGAATATCTCTTTACATTCTTCGGATAATCGTATAAAATAGGATAAAATAAGTAGGATAAATAATCGCAGATGCAAGGGTCGAAAGACCGCATATGAGGAAAGTCCGGGCTTCACAGGGCAGGATGCCGGCTAACAGCCGGTGGAGGCGACTCCAAGGACAGTGCAACAGAAATATACCGCTGCAGTAATGCAGTAAGGGTGGAAGGGCAGTGTAAGAGACTACCGCCCGTCTGGTAACAGGCGGGGCATATGTAAACCCCATTCGAAGCAAGACCGAACAGAAGCGTACGTGGCCCGCCAGCTTCAGGTAGGTTGCTGGAGGTAACTGGCGACAGTTATCCTAGATAGATGATTATTCGCGACATAACCCGGCTTATCGTCCTGCTTATAATTACAAATTGCCTGCAATTTCGTAGGATAACAACAGATGCAGCCGCACCATAGGATTCTCTAAATCTGCCTCCAGCAGCTCTTGTAGCCGCCGGAGGCGATATAACAGGGAGTTCCGGTGTAGCTGCATTTCTTTTGCAGTGCGTATTAGGCTGCGTTCATTTTTCAGATAAATATACAGTGTTTGATAGAGTTGCGTATGATGCTTTTTATCATAATCTAGCAGCACCCCTAGCGCGGGGTGAGATGCTTCGGGCAAAATCGTGCCCTTTAATTCCCAGAGAATATAAGGCAGGACATAAGCTCCTCCCTCATAGATTTGCCCCGGATTTTTTTCACAATATTCCGAGGTGATGGCAGCATAGCGATATTGACGGTAAAAGGAATCCGCCATAGTAAAAGTCCTTCCCTGCATTCCGTAATAGCGGCCGTTTTTCAGCCAGGGCTTCAGTTGTGATATCACTTCCTCCAGGGGGGCAAGACGCAGGTTTGCCAGTACGCAAATGGATGGATCCGCATTGCATGCAAACAAAAAGTCAAATTTTAAATTCAAAGTCTTGCATAGACGGAGATTGAGGGGAAAGGGCTGAAACCTGGTGTCCAATTTAAAAAATAGCAGAGTATCGTCCGTTTTCCAGCCCATAAGCTGCAGGCGTCGGAGCAGCTCTTCATTCGCGGCGTTCTGGTCTGTGATAGCGGAAAGCAGCAGAGAATCCAGAATGACGGATTGTTCTTCCTGAATATGGATTTCAAACCAACGCTGCAGGAAATCACAGAATAAAGAAAAAACGTCCAACTGCCCCTGGCTGGTATTTGGACAGTGTTCGATTTGTACGGCAGTGCCCAGCCATTTGTCTTGAAAGAAAAAGTTTTTGTTGTAGCACCGATTGGGGAATAGGTCAGGTTCCAGTACGTATATATCTTTTTTGGAAAAACGTTCCGGATATGCCTGATTGACATTGATCAAAAAATCGATGTCCGGGCTGCCGAAGGCCACCATATCATCCCAGACAGAATCTACTTCTCCCCGGTGAAATATTTGCATATGGGCCAAAAAGCGTTGCGAAGCATCCAATAGAAAAACAGGCTGTGGCAGGACGGACTGAGTTGTATCGAAGAGATCTTGAAGCATGGCGTCCGAGGCCAAAAGCTCCAGCATCCGGACAGACCATGCGCTGTAAAATTCCAATGCATTCAGCACACAATTCAATATCTCTTCCAGATCTGTTGTCTGCAAAAGGAGCATATCATTCTTATGGGTGCAGATGATCTGGCCGCTGCTTGTGTGGAATAAATCGCAGAGACGCCCGATGTAGACAGTATGACTGTTAGAGGGCAATTCACTGGAAAAAAGCCTGGCAGATTCAATTGCGAACGAATTTTCTGTAATCGTTGCAACAGGATGGTACTCCTTTAGCCAATCGGCCAACATCCACATGCTGATCTTCATATGTCTCCTCCTTAAAATGATTATGCATATGCATAGTTTTGGAAAATACAAGCGCTTCTTTATGATCTAAAGTATAGTGCATTCATCACGAAGTATCAATATTTTTTTATGACAAATTATGCGAAAAGTACGTATACTTCCCAAACAGGATATGATGTAATAGAAAATAAGAAAAACAACAGATGTGCGGCTTATATGCCGGAGCTGAGAGGAGGTTTTATTATGGAGGGACGTCAAAATGAGCCCCAGGGAGGCGCTCCTATGCCCAATCCGGAATTTTTGCGGAGAATGAAGTTTTATGAGGATACGGTGGCCATAAGGCCGACGGACGGTGTATTCTGTGCGCCTTTCCCCATCTATCTTCCCATCAATTTGTACGGCTTGACCACCAGTGAGGAGGTTATGATGGATTATAGGAAGATCCTGCCGTCGCTGATCCAGTATCAAGAGGAGTACCAACCGGATTTATACTGGGGGCCCCAGGCGATTTTTCCGGGGGCGCCTCTGGAAGGACTGGATTGCCAGTTTATTCGATGGCCGGGAAAGCATCTGCCCAGTGACTCCAGCTTTCAGGTGGTGGACAGAGAAGAAGGCTACATGAGCCCAGATGAGTATTTGGAATATGCGGAAGATCCCACTGGGTTTATGATCCGTAAGGTTCTGCCCCGCCATTATGGAGCGTTAAAGCCCTTAGAAATGGTAGATCTTGGGAATGCCGTATGGCAGGGCGGCCTGTATTCCATGATTCCCTTTGGCCTGCCTCCGGTGCAGGGAGCGTTGAAGGCCCTGATGGAAGCCGGAGAAAGGATGCTGGGAGTCAATCAGGCGAATGCGGCCATCGGACAGAAAATGATGGAGCTGGGGTGGCCGGGAGCCATAGATTATGCAGCCTGTGCGCCTTTTGACGTATTCAATGACACGTTGCGAGGATTTTTGAATACTACGATGGATATGATCGAATATCCGGACGAGCTTTTGGCTGCATTAAATACCAGTACCAAACAGCAGGTTAAGACGATAAAAGCTCAGTTTGCCATGAATCCCTTCCTGAAGACGGTTTGCTTTTTTGTGCATAACGGCATGGATATGTTTATGAGCGTGGAACAGTATAAGACATTTTACTGGCCTGGGCTGAAAGCATGCATCGAGGCGGTCATTGAGATGGGCGGCATTGCCCATGTATATCTGGAGGATAAGTATGATGACAAATTAGATATTTTTGCAGAAGAACTTCCTCCCGGGAAATGTATTTTTACTTTAATTAACTGCGATATGGAAAAAGCGAAGGAGAAATTTGCCGGAAAGATCTGTATCAGCGGCGGCGTAGACGGTACGCTGCTCCAGTACGGCACCAAAGAGGAAGTGGTGAAAAACGTAAAGCATGCCATTGATGTTTTGGCGCCGGGGGGCGGCTATTTCTTAAACTGCGACGTAAGTCTGGATGTGGCGAAGCCGGAGAACCTCCACGCACTGTTTGACACGGCGAGGAATTACCGAAAATCTTGAGGATTCTGAAAAGCGAATATGTTTTTTGAATGAAGAGAAGGAGAAACATTTATGGAACAGAAAAAAAGCATAAATATTGGATTTCGAGGATGGATGCTTGTCCTTTGGCTGGCTACTGCATTTTTGGCATATACAGTAATCGGTAATTATCCGCTGAATATCCTAGCTGATTTGTATGGAGGAGCCCAGAAATTATCTGCCATTTATACGGCGGCCTCTGTGGTGGGTATTTTAATACAGCTTGGAATATCCGGCAGCATAGGGAAAGTAAAAAGTATTCGTATGGTCAGTCTTATGCTTGGCGTTTTGACGGTACTTTCTCTGGTGGGAATTATGTATATCCCCATGTCAAACCCCGCCCTATGGCAAGTGATGTATGGGGGTGGAACGGTGATTTCCGTGATGTACGGAACCTTTGCCATTAGTATTCTGGTGGGCCAGTGGTTTCCTACAAGAAAAGGAACGATAATGGGAATTGCAACGCTGGCGTTTCCAGTGGGAAACGGGCTTCTCGGCCCCTTTGCGGCAAGCGTATTCAGCAAGGGATTTCCGGATGTGGCCGGCGCTTTCCTGCCGTTCTTGCTTGTAATAATTGCCGGATGGGCGCTGGGTTTTATCTTTATTAAGGATTATCCAGAGCAGTGCGGCGCTTATCGGGATAATAACCAGAGCCTCACTCCTGAAATTGCAAAGAAAATGATGCTGGAGGAAATCGAGAACAAGAAGACTACGGTGTGGAAGACAGGACATACGTTAAAATGCCTTGATTTTTGGCTGATTACCATTCCTATGGGAACGTTGCTGATGTTCTCCGTCGGTATGATGACCCAGACGGCGGCTATCATCGGAAGCTTTGGAGACGCCCTGAATTATGGGCAGATCATGGGTATGATTATGATATTTGGATGTATTGGAAGCTACGTTCTGGGGCTGCTGGATACGAAGCTTGGAACTAAGACGGCTATGACCATTGCTGTTTTGATCATGATTGTGGCAGGTATTTTAGGAGCGATCCCCAATCCTACCACGCTGATGATAGCTTTGATCTGCTTGGCCGTTTTTATGGGAGCTTCCTCTAATTTTACCGTATCCGGAGCCGTTCAATATTGGAGACGTGAAGATTTTCCCAGTGTGTTTGCAGTAGTGAATCCAGTAGCAAATTTGTTTAATGCAGTAGGCCCTATGGTGGTAGCTATGCTGTTGTATTCTGCAGTCGGATATCGATTGATTTTTATTGTAACGATTGTGGTAGGCGTTGTTTCCTTACTGTTGATCGTAATGTTTCAACCGTCCCGTGTGAAGGCGCTGGATGATCAATACAGGAAAGAGGCGGGAAAGCCTCTGGATGACGCTTTGGCGGGAAGGAAATAGAAGTTGATAAAATTTGCAGATACCTACATATATAGAGAAACCCTGATTGAGAGAAGAAGAGGGCTGCCGCAAATGCGGCAGCTTTCTTCGTGATGCATATAGGATTATTTTGCCAACAACATCATAATCTCATTGCTTCTGGCAATAAATTTGCTCATCTCATCTGGAGTCAGAGGATGATTGGAGATCATGGCCAAATCGTAAAGCTGTTCACAGAACATGGGCACATGCTCCGAATCTTTATGCTCCAGGATATAGGTAACCAACTGATTGTTGGAATTTAAGGTAAGAGTCACATCGCTTCCGAACATGGAAGGATCCATACCTGCCATTCCGTACATCTTCATCATATCCTGCATCCGCCGTCCTTCTTCGGACAGTGTGATTACGGAAGAGATGGCGGCATTTTTCAGCTTTTCTACTTTGACGTTTAAGTTCTCGCGCTTCAGGGCATTCCGGAATACCTCAGTTAAGGTTTCGGTGGCCTCTTTCAATTCTTCTTCCGAAGTTTCTTCTTTCAAAGAATCCGTTAAATCTGCATCGATACGCTGGAAACGATAATGTTCATTCCGGCGCTCCAACTGTGTGATAAAGGAGGTATCGATGTTGTGATCTAAAATCACGGCGTCCATGCCTTGCTCCTTAAACATGTTGATATATTGGCTCTGCTGCTGCATGTCGGTGACATAATAAATGGTTTTTCTGGTATCTTTCGCTGCATCATCCTCTTCTTGGGAGGCGTCTTCTGTCTTAGCCTCCTCAGAAACCACTTCTGCCTCCACCGGATTGCCGTTTTCATCCACAGCCTCATCCTTTTTCTCTACAGGCTTTAAACATTCCGGAAGAGTGAGGTATTTGTCGTCTAAATTTTTGAACAAGATATAATCGTTCATCTTGTCGCAGAATTTCTCGTCCTTTAAGCAGCCGAATTTGATAAAGGGGCTGATGTCGTCCCAATATTTTTCATAGGTCTCTTTTTCCGTTTTGCACATGCCGGCCAGCTTGTCCGCCACCTTTTTGGTGATGTAATCGGAAATTTTTTTCACAAATCCATCGTTCTGTAAGGCGCTGCGGGAAACATTTAAGGGAAGATCCGGGCAGTCGATGACGCCTTTTAACAGCATCAAAAATTCCGGAATTACTTCCTTGATATTATCGGCAATAAATACCTGATTGTTGTAAAGCTTAATAGTGCCTTCAATGGAATCGTACTCTGTATTGATCTTGGGGAAGTACAGAATTCCTTTTAAGTTGAAGGGATAGTCCATATTCAAATGGATCCAGAACAAGGGTTCCTTGTAGTCCATAAATACCTTACGGTAAAATGCCTTATAATCTTCGTCAGTGCAATCATTAGGATGCTTGCCCCATAAGGGGTTGGTATCGTTTAAGGGCACCGGGCGTTTGATAATTTTGGCTTTTTCCTGCCGGGGAGAGATTTCTACCTGCTCTTTGGTGCCGTCTTCCTGTTCTTGTTCCTCGAATTTGGCTTCTTCCACAATGTTTTCGATCACGGTATCCTTTTCCGTTACTTCATCCGCAGGAATGGTCTCATATTCTGTCTCTGCATTGGCTTTGGACAAAAAGATAGGGGTAGGCATAAAGGAACAGTACTTTTCAATGACTTCCCTCGCCCGGTATTCATTGGAGAATTCTACGCAGTCTTCATTTAAAAATAAAGTAATCTCCGTGCCGACTTCCTGTTTGGAGCCGTCTGTCATGTCAAATTCCGTGCCGCCGTCGCACTCCCAATGTACGGGCACGGCGTCTTTCTGGTAGGAGAGGGAGTCAATATGCACCTCGTCCGCCACCATAAATGCGGAGTAAAAGCCCAGGCCGAAATGGCCGATAATCTGTTCTTCGCTGGCCTTGTCCTTATATTTTTCCAGGAAATCCGTAGCTCCGGAAAAGGCGATTTGGTTGATGTATTCCTCTACTTCGTCGGCTGTCATACCAAGGCCGTTATCAATGAATTTCAGGGTCTTTTCTTCCGGATTGACAATAATTTGGATTTTGGCCTCATAATCCTCCGGCAGCTCGTATTCTCCCATTAGATCCAGCTTTTTCAATTTTGTAATGGCGTCGCAGCCGTTGGAAATCAGCTCGCGGTAAAAAATATCGTGGTCAGAATACAGCCATTTTTTTATAATAGGAAAAATATTGTCGCTGTTGATGGAAAGGTTTCCATGCTTGTTGCTCATATCATACACTCCTTTTTTATTTTTGATTCTGTAGAGAATTTTAATACGGAAAAAGAAAAAAGTCAATAGAAAATTAGCACTCTTTTAAAGTGAGTGCTAATAATAGAACGCCTTTTGTCTGTAGATGCGTTTTTGGTCAACAATTTTTTTCTTTGGCGTTTCCTTTCATTCATAAGTAAAAAAACCTTCTTCCGTGGCCATATTGCGTATTCCATAACAAGAAAGCGTCTCAAAACTGTCGCTGTCCTCCAGATAACGATAGGGCCACCAGCTTAAGAATTCTTCCGAAAGTCCCGTCAGGGGCGTTTGGGGAAGATAAAAAAGAAATTCTCTCCCGTCTATCATTCCCACTGGTTCTGCGCAGATATAGCGGGCGTTATCTTCAATCCATTCTTTCCCAACAGGGTCTGCAGTAGTAAGTCCCTCAAGCCTCATGGAAAAAGTAGTGTCATTGATTTGGCGAATGTCTGTGAATTGGCCGCTGAAGCGGCAGGAATAGAAGGTCACTTCGTAATCGTCTTCGGTTTCCTCCAGTTCCGAATGATAAAAAAGCCCTTCAAAGAAACCGTCCTGGTACAAAGTGAGATAAGAACCCCATCCTCCGGCGCCGCTGGAAAAGGTAAATTCCAGAGGAAAAATGTCCCAGGGAAAGACTGCTTTCCCAAGTCTTTGAAGCACATGGGAGGTCTCCTTTTCGTGTTCCCAGGAGGCGGCTTCCTGCTGCAAGACAAGCATGTTCAAAAAAGAGAATCTCTCTTTCTGGGAAGATAAGTGCCCGGCGGGCGCCGCTACTTTTGCGTCTATTCCGCAGCCTGTGGGAAGAAAGAAACAAAAAGCGGCGGCCATCACCATAGATACGAAGACATCTTTTTTTCTTTTCATGGTAAAAAACCTGCTTTCCGATATTCCCTGGGAGACATTTCTTCCTTTTTTTTGAAGAAGCGGGAAAAGTATAAAGGATCGGAGAATCCTAAAAGCTCTGAAATCTGGCAGATAGGCAATGGAGTATGCAACAGCAAATGCCGGGCCTTTTGAAGGAGAAGATCTTCCATATATTCCTTCAATCCATACCCGGTGTCCTGCCGGAAGGAACGGGAGAGAAGATGGGAAGGAATTCCCAGGGCGTCCGACAGATCCTGTACCCTTAAGCTGGCGGACAAATGGGTGGAAAGATAGCCTAACACCTGCTGCTGGTGGTAAAATCCGTTAAAATAATTCAAATAGCCTGTCTCATCCATGGTTTCCTGGAAAAAGCGGTGGATCACATCCCAGACCAGGGATTTGATATGCAAAACGCCGGATAAAGATTCCCTTTGGGCTTCCAAAAGGAGAGAATCCATAAGCCCCTCCGGACAAGGAAGCGCCCGAAATTCTTTCAGCGGGCCGAATAGATCAACGCCGGGAAGCAGTTCCAGGTTAAAATGCAGATAAAATTTATGAATCACAGAGGAGCAGGCGTAGGAATAACAAGAGCCTGCAGGAATCAGATAGATATATCCGGGTAAAAATGTCCAGCGCCCCTTTTGATTAGACAGAGAAGCTTCCCCTTCCATAATGAAATAAAGCCGGTGAAAAGGGGATACCATATGGGGATAATTCCATGTACGGTCCCCGTGAAAGAGCCCGTGGTCAAAGAGGGTGAGGTCCAAGCTGTTCCAGGCGTCCTCCAAAGAAGAAAATCTAGTAATGTTCATTCAAAAAATCCATCTTTCTGTACAAAAATGATATGTACTTTTTTTCATAGTTATTGTAACATAGCTATTGCAAAAAGCAAGAATATTTTTAGTAATGTACAGGAGGGTTATACGATGGATATGAGAAAGTGGTTTAAAGAGGCACAGTACGGGATGATGATTCATTGGGGGCTGTATTCGCTTCTGGCAGGAGAATGGAACGGTAAGCACAGCAGTAATTACAGCGAGTGGATTCAGTCGAACCGGGAGATTCCCAACGCGGAATACGAGAAGCTGGCAAAGGCCTTTAACCCGGTATTTTTCAATGCGGATGAATGGGTTAAATTTGCAAAAGAATGCGGTATGAAGTATTTTGTGGTTACCAGCAAGCATCACGACGGATTTGCCATGTATCATTCCAAGGTTGATAAATACAACGTAGTGGACGCTACCCCCTTTGGCCGGGACGTGGTAGGGGAAATTGGAGAAGCCTGCTATAAATACGGCCTGAAACTGGGACTGTATTATTCCCAGGATCTGGATTGGCATGAGTTCCATGGCGGCGGATACAAATCCGGGCATATCCCCTGTGCCGGAGCTGCATGGTGCAATCAGTGGGATTTTCCAGAGAATGATAAGAAAGACTTCGACATTTGCTTCCGCAATAAGATCTATCCTCAAATTGAGGAGCTTTTGCGTAATTATGGAGAGCTGTGCCTGATTTGGTTCGATATGCCCATGACTCTGGAAGAACATCACAGCCGCCAGATTTTTGATTTGGTTAAAAAATATCAGCCGGATTGCTTAATGAATTCCCGCCTTGGGAACGGCGCTTACGATTATGTATCCTTAGGAGATAATGAAATACCAGATTCGATTCCGGAGCATCTGGAATTTGACGAGGCCATGATCAATGAAGTGGACGGTTTTAAACCTTCTCCTTATGGATTGTATGAGACGGCGGCTACAATGAATGACAGCTGGGGCTATTGTGCATGGGACCAGAATTGGAAGGACGCCAAAAAAGTGGCGGAGATTAAAAAGAAGCTTAACGGCATGGGAATTAACTATCTGTTGAACATCGGGCCGGACGGTCTGGGACGTTTTCCGGTTGCCTGCCAGGATATTTTACGGGAAGTGGCGAAAACATTGTAAGGATGTTGCGAAAAGGTAAGTGATCTGAAAAAGGTTGAAACGGTTTAGTATAAGGGGCTGCTTTGATGCGGCTCCTTGTTGTTTTATAGGAGATAGACGTTTGGGAAACTCAAAACTTAGCTAAATATTCTGATAATTTGTTGTCAGAATATTTAGCTAAGTTTGATTTTTGTAATCATCTAATTTTCAAAATATTGAATAGAAGGGGAAGGCTTTCGGTCTGAGGTCCGAAGAGCTGCCTCCCGGGATGGAATTCCAATGGAAACCGCGTCAAAAGCATAGACTTCATCTTCTGAAAGGCCAAACAATTTTTTCACAGAATCTGTATCTGCGATATCCGCCACCCCGGAACAGATTTTAATTCCCAATCCCAGCTCTGTGGCTTTCAGCCACATATTTTCCAGGACATAACCCAGGCATACTTGTTCTCGCTGAGGGAGTCCGCCTCGTTCGGCTACAATAATCAAATACGGCGCGATTAAAACGTCGTTGGCCGGTTTGGTACTAAGACCATTGATTAATTCCGCTACTTTGGGATATTTCAGATCCAGACCTTCTGCTTTCACTCTGGCGGCTTCCTGGCGGCGCCCTGCTTCTACCAGTTCCTTTACTTGGCCTATCATCTGGCTGTTTCTGTGAATCACAAAGAATTTGCGGAACTCTTCACAATCCTTTTGTACCAGACCTGCAAAGGGGGCAAGACGCCCGGCTTCTATCACCTGTTCCAGCAGTTCTTTAGACGGAGCCTCTTGGGAAAAGCTGCGGACGGTCTGCCGCTGTGTCAATAAGTTGTCTAAATATGTAGGTTTCATAGTTTTCCTCCTGTGAAAATTTGAAAAAAATAAAAAAAGGGAATCGAACATCAATCCGATTCCCTTTTTATTATCGTTAATTTTATAGAATCTGAAAAATCCAATAAAATCAAAGTTTGAAAAAAGCAGGATACGGGAATCGAACCCGCCTCCTCAGCTTGGGAAGCTGATATACTACCAATGTACTAATCCTGCGCTCGTATGAATACATTATAACACATATTTAAAAAAATGCAATGGAAAACTTGTAAAAATTTTTTCCTTGTGATAAAGTGGAGGTACTGTTACTTGGCGTTTGGCCCGCGTCTTATCATATCCGGTTTAAGCCGGAGAATAAGGAAGTAACAAAAAGAGTAGTAAAGGAGATGGGCAAATGGAAACGAAAGAAACCATGGAAGATTACAAGGAAGAATTGGAAGCGTCTTTTCGCAAAATCAATGTTGGAGATATCATTTCCGGAACTGTCATTGACGTGAATGAGGAGGAAGTAACCTTAGACCTGAAATATTATGCCCCAGGCGTGATAAAGGCGGCGGATTTAAGTAGCGATCCCAATTATAAAATTATGGAAGAAGTAAAACCAGGCGATGTGATAAAGGCCACCGTAGTGCGGACCGACGATGGAGCCGGGAATATTCAGTTATCCAGTAAAGAAGCAAACGATGTACTGGCATGGGACAAATTAAAAGAATATCAGGAGCAGGAGACAGAGCTTTCGGTTAAGATTACCGGGATTGTGCCAAGCGGCGTGGTGGCTTATTTAGAAGGCATCCGGGGATTCATTCCCGCGTCTCAGCTGGCTCTGTCTTATGTGGAAGTGGATGACAGCTGGCTGGGAAAAGAGCTTGGCGTCCGGGTAATTACCGTGGAAGAGTCCAAAAAGAAGCTTGTAATGTCGGCAAAAGTAATTTTAAGGGAAAAAGCAGTTCAAGAGCATAACCATAAAATTTCCATGCTGGTTCCCGGAACCGTTCTGGAGGGCGTAGTAGAGAGCCTGATGCCCTACGGAGCCTTTGTAGATATTGGAGACGGTATCAGCGGCCTGGTGCATATTTCTCAAATTAGCACAAAGCGTATCGGGAAGCCCTCTGAGGTGCTTTCAGCGGGCCAGAAGGTGAAGGTGAAGATTCTCAACACCAATGACTATAAAGTAAGTCTCAGTATGCGGGCTTTGGAGGAAGAGCTGGTGGATACGGAGCGTCCCGGGGAAGTAAAAGAATATATTTCCAAAGAGAAGGCGTCCACCAGTCTGGGAGATCTGCTGGCAGGAATCAAGCTTGACTGACGAAACCGAAATAAAAAGGAGTTCTGTATGAAAGTAATTTTGCTGAACGGAAGCCCTAATAAAGAGGGCTGTACTTACACGGCTTTGCATGAGGTAGCGGAAAGCCTGAATAAGAATGGCGTTGAGACGGAGATCGTATGGATGGGCAAATCCGTATCCTCCGGCTGTACCGCCTGCGGCGCCTGCAAAAAAACAGGCCGATGCATATTTACTGAGGATACGGTAAATGAGGTGTTGGAGAAAATGGAGCAGGCAGACGGCCTGGTGGTGGGTTCTCCTGTTTATTATGCTTCTCCCAACGGTTCCATTGTGTCTTTTTTAGACCGGCTGTTTTTTGCAGGAAACTGTTTTAGCTACAAGCCTGCGGCAGCTGTCGCTTCTGCACGGCGGGCAGGGACTACGGCAACCTTGGATATGTTACAGAAATACTTTTCCATTTCCAATATGATGGTAGTTTCCTCACAATATTGGCCTATGGTGCATGGAAGCTGTCCGGAAGATGTGAGAAAGGACGAAGAAGGAATGCAGACCATGCGGGTGCTGGGAGCCAATATGGCCTGGCTTTTAAAGTGTATCCAAGCCGGAAAAGAAGCAGGAGTATCTCTGCCGGAGCCGGAAGAACGGAAGAAGACGAATTTTATTCGATAACAGGATTCCGTATTTGTTATGTAAGACAAAGCATTTTCTATGGAATGAAAAATAATACAAAAGTCCCTGCCTGTATGAGCGCAGCCGGGGACTTTTGTATTTTGTAAAAATGCTGTTAAACTGTTATGAGGTAATCAGAGTCACTTCATTGTTTCGCATATAATCTGCCAGCGCCTGAATATCATGAATGGAATCCGGTACCAGAATGCCGCCTCGGGCGCAGTCTTCCGGCCGGTGAAAGTCGCTGCCGGAGGATTGGAGCAGATGGTATTTTCTGGCCCACAGCAAGGATACGTCATTGTGTTCGTCATGGTGGAGATTGCCGTTGTAGACTTCGGCTCCGTGAAGAAGCTTTGGATCTCTGGGACGGCAGTAGGAACGATTGGGGTGGGCCTGGTACATCAGGCATCCGTATTGCTCGCACTCCCGGAACAGTTCTTCCTGGGTCATACGATACAGAAAAGGGTTCTCGTACAAGATGTCCGGCTGAGCGCCGAACAAAAGAAAATCCTCAGGGCCGCCGCTGATGCAGGTCTCGATGCCGAACCAGACTTCTATGCCAAGCTCCTGGCCGTATTCCTCCGCCTGCCGGTAGAGATCCACATATCGTTGGGCAGCCTGCCTGGGAGACAGGCCGGCTTTTGGAACGGTATTGTCGTTAAAATGGTTGGTGATAATCAAGGCGCCGTACCCGGCGTCGGCATATGCTTTTACAACGTCGTAAGCAGGGACTTTGGCACATGGACTGCCGCCTTTGGTATGGGCGTGGGTTTCTACCGCCTTGGTTTGACATCCTTTTAATAGATCGGTTGTATGTGGCAATTTACGTTTCATAAGAATCTCCTCAAAAAAGAGAGCATTACAACGGGCTGCTGCAATACTCCCCAATTTTACATACCCCAAACGGCGCAAAACCGTGTGTTCCCTTGTCCGCTGAGGTACGATAGTATGATCTTAAATGCTGTCTCCGGAACCAATCAGGTTCAAGACCGCCGGACTGTAACGGATATCCTGGTAAGCGAAGTAGGAATCCGATTTCTGTTCTTCTACTTGATCTTCTTCTTTCTTTGTACGTTCTTCTTCCTGGATCTTTGTATAAATATCCAAAAACGCCAGATAATCTTCATAAGAAAACAGCTCATCCAGCACAGATTGATAGTAGCTGTCTTCATGAGTGCCAGGAACGTTGTAAGAGACGTTGGGTACGGAAATGCCGCCGTTCATGAATTCCGTTACCTTCACCACATAATTCTGGGTCTCTTTAAAAGGAGGAACGCCGCCATATTTGATGACGTTGTTTGGGCCTGCGTTGTAGGCTGCCAGGGCCATGGTAATATTGCCGCCAAAAGAATCCAGCATCTGGCTGATGTATTTGGCGCCTCCCATAATGTTCTGGTAGGGGTCGTAAGAATCGGTGACTCCCAGGCTTCTTGCAGTAGCAGGCATGAGCTGCATAATGCCCTGGGCTCCTGCGCCGGATGTGGCGTTGGGATTAAAATCGGATTCTGCTTTGGCGATTGCCTTCAGCAGATCTTTTGGTACGCCGTAGGTTGCGGCCGCTTCTTCAAAAATTTGTTCCAAAGAGCTGCTGGTCTTTAAGTAGGAAGAAAAATCCGAAGAATCCTGAGAGGTAACTCCAACAGCCGCCGGGCTTTGGTCCGTTGTCTGGACTGCCTGTACTTTCATAAGCACACTCCTTTGCATCAATTTCACAATCACAATAACTATCGATAGTATAACACAGGTTTTGGGACAATTTCAACAGAAAAGTGATCTAAAACCATTGACTTTTTTTGAAAACCGTTTTACTTTAAAAACGGAGTTAGATGATTGCGAAAGTCAAAGTTAAGAGAATATTCAGTTAAGTTTTGAGTTTCGCAATCACCTAAAAACGTAAGTTGTTGAAGGGAGACGAAAAAACATGAGGAAAGAACCGTTTGTGACATATGAGCAGTTAAAAGAAATTGTAAAAGAGTATAAAACTCCGTTTCATTTATATGATGAAAAAGGAATCCGTGAAAATGCGAAAGCAGTACAGGAAGCGTTTGCCTGGAATCCTGGATTTCGGGAATATTTTGCAGTAAAGGCGAATCCGAATCCGTTTTTGATTCGTATTTTGCGAGAATATGGCTGCGGCCTGGACTGTTCCTCTCTGACGGAATTGATGTTGGCCCATGCTTTGGGAGCCGGGGGAGAAGAGGTGATGTTTTCTTCCAACGCCACTCCTGCCCAGGAATATGCATATGCAGAAAAAATCGGCGCAGTGATTAATTTGGACGATATTACTCATATTGATTTTTTGGAACAGACGTTGGGCTATGTTCCGGAGACCATTAGCTGCAGGTTCAATCCCGGAGGCATTTTTAAAATTAGCAACAGTATCATGGACAATCCCGGAGACGCGAAATATGGCTTTACCAGGGAGCAGATGCTGGAAGGGTTTGTTCGTTTGAGGGAAAAAGGAGTAAAAAAGTTTGGAATTCATGCTTTTTTGGCCAGCAATACGGTAACGAATGATTATTATCCCACGTTGGCCAGGATCTTGTTTGAGCTGGCGGTTGAATTGAAGGAACAGACCGGAGCGGATATCCGTTTTGTCAATCTCTCCGGTGGAATTGGGATTCCTTATCGTCCGGACCAGGAACCCAATGATATTTATGCAATTGGAGAAGGGGTGCGCCAGGTGTATGAAGAGGTGCTTGTTCCTGCGGGTATGGGGGATGTGGCGCTGTATACAGAGCTGGGGCGCTTTATGACGGGCCCTTACGGTTGTCTTGTTACCAGAGCGATCCATCAGAAGCATACCCACAAAGAATATATTGGCTGCGACGCCTGCGCAGTGAATTTGATGCGCCCGGCGATGTACGGGGCTTATCACCACATTACGGTGATGGGCAAGGATCATACGGTATGCGACCATAAATATGACGTAACAGGCTCTTTATGTGAAAATAACGATAAATTTGCTATTGACCGGATGCTGCCTAAGGTGGATGTGGGAGATCTTTTAGTAATTCACGATACCGGGGCTCACGGCTATTCCATGGGATATAATTATAATGGTAAATTAAAATCTGCAGAGCTTCTTTTGAAAGAAGATAACCATGTGGAGCTGATTCGCAGGGCGGAGACGCCGAAGGACTATTTTGCAACCTTGGATTGCTTTGACATTTGGAAGGAGTTAGAAGTTTAAAAGGAGCAGCGGGTATCTTCCATTCCTTTGTCCACCGGGGAGATTTTTACAGGAATAAACAAGGAACTAAAAAAAAATATAATTTTTTGGAAAAAAATAGTTGCATTTTTTTAAAACCTGTGATATCATCTTAGTTGTTCGGTTGGACATGCCGGCGTGTCGGAATGGCAGACGAGGCAGACTCAAAATCTGTTGTGGGCAACCACGTGCGGGTTCAAGTCCCGCTGCCGGCAGTAAGAAAAATCGCTGAGAATCCAGTAAAGATGTGGATTTCAGCGATTTTTTATTTTCAGGCGCATCTATCTCATGGTAGACGGTTCCGCATTTACTTAAATCATCCCCAGAAGGGATTTCCAGGTTTTATTTCTGGCCGTGATTTCACCGTCGGACATGCAGCCGTTCTCTTTTTGGTATACCTTTGCCGCGGATTCCATTCCAGGGCCGAAGCAAGGGATGTTTCCATGATCTGCTTCGATTGTTCCGGAGTAATATCCCAATGTTTTCAAACGGCGTTCCAGGGCTGTTACGGCCTCATGGCGTCTGTTCTTGGTTTTGGATATGGTTACGGTATTCTTAAGGGTTTCATCTCCGGCATATCCGTCCGGGGCGGAGCCGGTGGCTTTTTGCACGTCCAGGATAAATTGCTTTTGTGTATAGCCTGGGGCAGGGGTATCTTGTACTGTGGGAAGTTCCGGGGAATGAATGACGTTGCCGTTTTCATCAAACACCTTTTGTCCCGGTCTGCAGTCTGCAATGGCAAATGTTTGATTGTGGTATGCTCCTGTCTGGTTCTGGCAAATGCCGTTCTTCCAATCGGAGCCGACGCGGTACCAGATTTCTTTTTTTTCACTTTCTTCTGTCTGCGGGGGATTTTTGTGTTCCGACTGAGGAATGGAAGGCGGGGATTGTCTGGAGATTTGCCTTTGGAAGTCCTCCCATAATGCAGGATTGTCCATCATGTTACGAGGGCAGTATTTTCCTTTGGCGTCGTAGTGGCGAATAACTCGTTCTGGGGAAAGGCCTGTTTCTTGGAGTAATTGTTGTACCAGTGCGATGGCGTTTGTACGTGCCCTTGCATAATCTCCGTCACTGTTTACACAAATTTCAATGTTGATGGTATTTCGATTGTTGGCGTCTGAAACAAAATGATTCCCGCCATATTCCCGGCCCACGGAATAAGTGCCGTCTTTATGGTCTGCGGCTTGGTAAACGCCGTCCGAACCGGAATAGTAGTGTACGGATGTGGACAGATGGCCGGCGGCCTGGGCGGATGCATGACGCTTCCCGTCTGCTCCCTGATTCCAATTATCCGTTTCATGGATTACGATATATTTGGGGCTGTTTTTGCCCTGGTATGTATTCTGTTTTGAAATATATTCTCTGTTGATTGTCATATTATGGTTCCTCTCTTTTTTCTTGAATGATGTTTTTAAATGTCTGGTGCAGTCCCGTGCTTGCAAGGCCGCTAAAGGCGCCGGCGACCATTACTTCAAGGCTTGTGGATGAAGACGCCATGCAAGCCAATACAGCTCCCAGGGCGGCCAATACCGCCGGGATGTACTGGTTGGATACCTTTTCAAGCCAGGTGATATGCTTTACGCAATATCCTACAATCAGGCAGGCTGCTGCCACAACCGGCATATAATATTCTGTCAAAAAATTTAAATCCATGTGGGATCCCTCCTATTCATGTGCTTGCTGGTTTAAATGTTTCTCGATTTTGTTGGCCGCTTCTGTAACCGGGCCGTTGCAGCCTTGTTCCTGTAGTCCTTTTAGGCAGGCCAGGACGCCGTAGGTGAGAAGGCATTGTTCTTCCTTCATTTTTTCGATGTCCACATGCTGCTGCCCCTGGCGCAGATACCATCGGTAGGCTGCAAATATTACAGTAAAAATAGAGATCATTGCCGCTAAAATGGCGCTGGCTGTTAGAATGGTATTTTGGTCGATGTAGATGATAATCACCTCCTTATATGAAAAAAACAGGTAAGGACACCTGTTTGACTCTTAAAATATGTTTTGTTATGGTATTTCATTCTTCTAGGTACAACGGATAGGGAGGTAGCTGATCCATGTGGTTGCATTTAAAGCCGCTCCGGAATTTTGCTGTACAGCAAAATAAATTTTTGAATTAGCAGTGGTGGTTCTGGTAAGATATATGTTTTGTATCGATGTCATACTGCTGCTGTTTGCCGGTACATTTACGCCGGTTCCTGTATTGGAAGCCCCATTTGATGTTACCGAAAAGGTACCAAGCCGACCACCTGTTCCGTTTTGGGAAAAATTTGTGTCTGCGGTTAAGATATAAAAACCAGGTTTTGCGATTGTAATGGTAGTCATTACTGTTCTTGTATTGTTTGCAACACTCTTTTTTATCCCATCCGTCGTATATCCTACGTTTACACTTGCGCCGGAACAAGTAAGGAGAGCCATTTGGCTATTTATTTCTGCTTCTGTATAATACCTTTCGTCATGTGTATGATCCCTGTCTGCTTTTTGCGCTGCTATATGGGTCTTCTCATAATGTGCATTGACTGTGGGCAATGCAGCGGTAGTTACGGCTACGTTCCATCCGGATTTCCACAGAGAAAAGTTTCCGTTGTTGAAACCAAGGAGCAGGTCGTGTACCTTTACCTGGGGGTAATTCCAGACGGTAGAAGATTCTCCGATGGTTATGGCACATTTGGAACCGTCGTGCCCGAACCTGACCGAAAGATTGGAGTGGGCTGCTCCTGCTTTTCCGATACATACGGCTGTGCAGGCGCACCATTGGGCAGTTCCGGCATAGTTATATCCGGATATATAGTAGTCTGCGGATTCATCGCCTACATAATTATAGATTGACACCACAAATTTCATCATGGTGTTTGTCCAGGACACGGGCAGTGTAATCCGTAAAAAGCCTGTTACCGTACCGGAGGTGTTGTTATAAAGCCCTTCCAGATAAGAAATATACCCGTCTGCCCCAACATGGGAGATTCCTCCGTTTGGGGCCAGGGGCCCGGTGAGCGTCCCTCCGGCTGCGGGAAGGGCGCCGATGTTTTCCGGGGTTAAATTTACATTGCCCCGGCGATAGGAGGCTTCTGAATTGCCTTTGACGCCGGTTACAGGCGTTCCGGCTAAGACGTCCCATGTTCCGTCGGCTGTTTTGTAAATGTTAGCTCCTGGGGGAATGGGGAATCCGGCGCCTTCTTTGAAATCACTGGTTGTGGTAAAGGAATCTGAAATGTTGTACATGTCTCCTTCCGCCGCATCTGGCAGGTCGGGAAGATTTGCAAATAATACGGTTCCCATGGGGCGCAATGCGCCGGCAAAGCTTTCCGATATCGTTTTGCTTTGATTGTAATAATATTCGGCATTGTCCATATCTTCTCCTGGTCTGGCGCCTGTCCCTCCATGGGCAAATGATTCTGCCGTCTTGGCGAAATCGGAAGATTCTTTTGCAGAATTTTGGGCGTTTTGGCTGCTTAGGCTGGCGTCACTGGCAAAAGAGGCGGCGGTATCTGAGTGTTCCTTAGCGGAGGAAGCGTTGGCATATGCATTTTCTTCGCTTTCTTTTGCTTTCTGTTCTGATTCTGCAGCGTTTGCCCAAAGAGCCCTTACTGCATCTTCCATCAATGCTGTGTTTTCTTCAGATTCTTTTGCGGCGTCTGCGCTTTTTTGGGCATTTTCCATGACGTATTCATAATTTTTAGAAGCGCTTTCCATAAGCTCGGTCAGGGCATTATATTCATCAGAGGCAATGATGCGTCCGTCTTCGTAGACGCTTGGCTCAATGAGGACATAGAAGCTCATGGTGGACAGGAGCGCTTCCTCTTCGGTATTATAGATTCGTATTTCTGCGTTGGCTGTTCCCGGGAAGGAGAGCATGGTCTCTGTTAATTCCACCAGAAGGCTTCCGTCATCCTGGATTGGAACTGTATGGAGTATAGCCCGGCCGTCCGGGGTTAGCATTTTGATATGTACGGTGAGACCGTCGCTTAATGGTACGAACTGTCCGTTCTCCGTACAATAAATCGTAAGAAAACGGCTGCGTTTGTCGTATTGTTTTGCATGGATTGTGTGAAAAGACGTTTGATTAAAATCTAATGATAACTTTTGTAATTTTGATTTTAAAATCATATTCGTTTTGTCCTCCTGGTATTTTATTATGGCAGTCCCACTTTACAGATGGGAGAGTAGGTGAATGTGATGTTACAGTCTACGTTTGGGGTAAAGGTATTTTTGCCGTTATGGTAGGTGTTGATGATTTTGGGAAAAAAGTAGTTGAAATCCTTGGCCAGAGAAGTGTGGGTAGGATTAGAGGACTGGATCATCAAGTTCTTTCCGTCAATGGTTATGGTTTCGTTTTGGGTGCAGCCTTTGATTTTCATGATTCGCTGATCCAGGGAATTGGATAATGTAAATTCATATGGGGCGCCGCTTTCTTTCCGAAACGTGATTTCCATATGGGGATGTACGGCCCCTTCTTCGTCTGACATATTGTAGATCTCAAAGGGCGTCTGCTCTTTGCAGTCAAATGCAAGGGAAATCGGTTCAGAA
Source organism: uncultured Lachnospiraceae bacterium (assembly GCA_946549035.1). Classification (GTDB taxonomy): domain Bacteria; phylum Bacillota; class Clostridia; order Lachnospirales; family Lachnospiraceae; genus 14-2. The sequence continues at coordinate 20,476 of CAMNQH010000045.1, forward strand.
TATGCGTATGGGGAATCAGCGGTGAAAGTTAGCTCCAGGCCCGTGATTTTTCCATTTAAGGATACTTGCTGTGCATGAAAAGTTCCCATCCAGTAGATATTGTTATAACCCTCCTCATAAATTTTAAATTTATGCAGGGAGTTCCGTCTGCACAGCCATCTTTGTATGGAAGAGATTTCTTTTGGGGATAGGGAGATGTCCCCGTTTTTGGCAGTACAGTAGTTTTTGATCACTTGGAACGTGTAGGTATATGGCTCTGAGTAATCCAAATGGTGTATCAGGAACCGGTCGCTGCGACTGGGTTTGGTTGGGTTCAAAGCGAGGTCGGAGCCGGAAGGTAAGATTTCCATTCCGGCGTCTCCCTGGAAGCTTCCCACGATGAGACCGTAGTCAGAAGCTCTTTCATTGTCAAATTCAAAGTCTAAAAACATTTGTTATTTCCTCCTTAGAAGTTGGTTTTCTTTTTCTAATTGCTTTATTCGGTCATTTTGCTGGGACAAAAGCTGTTTGATTTCCTCCACTTCTTTTTTTAACCTGTGGGTTGCTTCGATATGCATGAAATCGAATTCCTGATACCGCATGGAATAATCATAAACGGGATTGCCGTCTCTGTCGGTGACAGGTTTTTTGGTGGATTCGATTTCGCATCCGTCTTCGTCATATTCATATTCATAGCGGATATCTTTACAAAATCCGCCGAATTCCATTGCGCTCATGCCTAAAGTGTGCAGGGCCTCTTCCACATCCTGGGAGATGGCGCCTACATGGATGCGGTCGCCGTCGTGGAACATATAAATCTTGGGTTTTAATTTGTAAAACAGGTCTATGTATTTATCCGGGATATCCTGAATGTTATGCTTTTTCGTCCGGTCGGATGTTTGGATGGTTCCGTTCTTGGCGTAAACGGCTTGCCAGAGCTTATTGCTTTTCCCAAATGTGACTGTATTGGATATCCCGGGATGAAAGGAGGTGGATGCAAATTCGTATTCCCTTCCGCCTCCATGGAGATATACTGTTGGTTTTTGGGTACTCTCCACATATGGGCCTATATGGAAATTATTGCTGCTGTTAAATACGAGAAGCTGGCAGAGAGCTCCGGAGGAATCTTTACTTTGGATTGCTTTGGAATTATTTAAGACCAAATGTCCGGATAGTGTTCCGCCGGAAAGTGGAAGATAGCTATGGGTATGGGAAGCTGGTGCGTAGCTTCCTTTGGCCTGATACTTGCTGGATAAGGCCGTGCCGTTTTCTACAAAATTAGTGGAATAAATGGAACGGTATTTTTGAGTAGAGGATCCCAGGTCATAAGTGGAATCTTTTTCCGGCACGATATTGCGGCTTCGTATTTGTGCATTAAAATAGGTATTTCCGGTTACCGTTCCGCCACTGAGGGGGAGGTAGTTATGTGTGAAAGAATTTAAACCAGTATTTAGTGTACTAATAGCCCCGGTTACCGTTCCGTTGCCAATACTGGTAATATTTGCAGTTCCCAGTAACTGATAAAGCCACCGGACATTTTTTGCCATGGTAGACAACTTATTCAAAAGCGTCTTATGCTTCTCACCGGACGCCATCACCGCCACATCCGTCCATCCGGTTGGTGATGCGCCGTCGCCACTGGTATAGACGGTAGTATTTTCTGCGGAATCCCCGCTCCTTTTTAGGTATGTGTTTTCAATATTATTTCCGCTCCCGTCTTGCATAGCCTTTGTTGCAGTTGCAGCATTGCCAGTGCAGCTGCCGCTGGAACCGGCTACATTGGGCTGAGGATTATTTGCGGAGTATTGTCTTTCGTTTGCCACATTGCCAAGTCCAATATTGGCAGCTGTCAAGTTTACATTGCCGGTTCGGTATGTAGCTTCGGCGGTTCCTTTTACCCCTACTACTGGCGTACCTGCAAGGACATCCCAATATCCGTCCGTCGTCCGGTAAATATTTGCCCCAAGGGGAATTATCTGCCCGGGGCCTTCTTTAAATGCGTTGGTAGTAGTAAATGTGTCGGATATATTGTACATATCTCCTTCGGAGGCATCAGAAACGGCAGGCAGATCCGAAAAGGATATTGTGCCCATAGGGCGCAGGGCTCCTGCAAAACTCTCAGAAATCGATTTTGCCTGCTGGTAATAATATTTCGCATTGTCTGTGGCTTCGTCTGGTCTGGCATTTCCGGTTCCCAATGCATAGCTCTGGGCCTGTCTGGCAAAATTTGACGCATCTTGGGATTTTGTATTTGCGTCTGCGGCGCTTTGGGCGGCCAATTGGGCGGAGTGTTCTGCGGCTATTTCAGAGTCCTTGGATGACAGCTGGGATAATTTGGCCTGCTGTTCGCTGTCTTTGGCGTTTTGCTCGGATTCTTTGGCATGTTCTTCGGATTGCTTCGCCGCCTGTTCTGATTGTAAGGCTGCATCTGCGCTGGCCTGAGCCTGGGTGATTACATAGGTATAATCTTTCAGGGCTTTTTCCATTAAATCAAGGAGTGCGTTAAATTCATCGGAAGAGATAATTTGCTCATCGTCGTAAACGCTTGGCTCGATCATGACGTAAAAGCTCATGGTTGTTAATAATTTTTTGCCGTCCTCATTAAAAATCCGTATTTCCGCCTCTGCTTTTCCTGGATAGGAGAGCATGGATTCTGTCAGTTCTACTAATAAGCTGCCGTCTGATTGTATGGGGACGGTATTTAATATTGCCCGTTTGTCTGGAGTGAGCATCTTTACATGAACAAGATATGCCGGATTGATGGGAAAGGGCTGGCCGTTATTTGTACATAGGATAGGGATAAAACGGCTTTCTTTATCGTACTGTTTGGCTAATACGATATTGTAGGTACGCTGGCAAAAATCCAGCTTGATGATTTGTTGTTTTGTTTCTAATGTGTTGTATTCCATAATATTACCTCGCGTTTCGTTTATGTTGGTTCCACCTTACGGGTGGGAGGGTAGGTGAATGTTTCTGGGAGTATATGATGCCGGTTTATCTCGGTAGTAATTGGCAATCTTTTGTGAATTTATCTGAAAGCCAGGGGAGGAGTTTTTATACGGATTAAATATTTTTGGTTTGAGTTAGTTGTAATATTTTATCTCGCAAATCCAGAATAGAATTTTCTAAATCATGGATTTTTTTTTCATAGACTTCTTTAGTTACGTATTTGCTTGACAGGGAGGTACCGTTTTCAACGAAATTTTTGGAATAGACGGTACTGTATTTGAAATCCGGTGAACCTAGAGGATATGTAGCGTCTTCTTCTGGTACAAGTGAGTGTGTATGCATTCTTGCTTTGAAATAAGTGTCTCCTGTTATGGTTCCGCCTTCTGTGGGAAGATAGCTGCCTTTAGCTTGGTATTTTTCAGACAAAGATTTTCCATTTTCTTTGATGCTTTTTGCAACAGTTAATGAACTGCCTATGGATACTTCCGCCAGGAAATCTATCGCATTACACGCCGTGCTGATATAAACAAGATGCCTGGTTCCGTCTGGTGATCCTCCTGAAATTTCCAGTAAATTGCACATGCCCAGCCATCCGCCGGCCCATCCGTGTATTGCTATGCGATCGTTATTATTTGCCTGAATTGTATTGGTAAAGAGACCGGAACTGTTTATTTTTACTGCATTATTTCCGCTTGCGCTTTGGATATTAATATTTGAACATGATAACTCGCCTGTACTTGTAACCTGAAAGGAAGCTCCACAGCTAATACCATTTGTTCCCACGTACACGCTGTTTGCCGTTGTTCCCAACGCGGTTGTATTGTTCGCAAGATAGGAGTCCCCAATGGTAAACCCGCCGATCTTCCCGGAGGTAGAAAGAATCTTTCCGCAGATATCTGCATCCTCCGCATACAGTTTTCCGCCATAGGTAACCCGGAACGGGGCCGAAGAAGGGGTGCTTTTCCCCAGCCATAGGGCAATATTTCCAGGCTCTGTTTTGGAGGTGTCGATGCCGAAGCTGCCGTAAGTCAGTTTATTTTCATCTACGGACAAATTTCCTATTTTCGACCCTGGCTTTGTAACAATCGCGCCTTCCAGAAAGATATCTCCATCTGCATTGGTGTAAAATACATCATGGCCTGAATTGGAAATCCGAAACAGCCTTTCCTCGTCGTTGGGGTTCATGGCAATGGTGTTTTTGCTGTTTTTAATTTTGAATCCGCCAGAATCAAATACCAGGCTTCCCGCGCTGTTTTGGATAAAAAGCTGTTCACCGATAATAAATTTCCCTACGAGGGATTCCGCCAGGATTCCGTAAGCAGTTTTTTCGGTTCCGCCCTGGCTGTATATGAATTTTCCCAGGGCGGCTTTTAATGTCTTCCAGTTATCGGTGGTGATGTATAATCCGTTATTGATAAATCTTACCTGGAATGGGCTGTAGACGTCCTGAATATCGTCGTATTCCCGGCATAGGATCCCGTTTTGGTCAATGGTAATGGCCTGGGTGTCGTGGTCGTTGACGATTTTTGCGGCGGTTGCCGAGAGGCCTTCTTCTACCCAGCTATTTACATAGTTGCTGGCGGAAAGGCTTTGTTTTACTTGCTGGGTGGTGTAAGCGTAAGAGCCTGCAATGGATTTTGCAGATGTAAGGATGGATTTTAGGTCAGAATTGCCAGACCACAATTTTTCTACGGTGGAGAATTCCACGTCGATGGAGGAAATGTCGTCAAAGGCGATCTGGTAAGAGAGCAGGCGAAGGCGGTAGATGTCTCCGTCGATTTCCAGCCGGATCCAGTTTCCGCAGGAAAATGCGTCCGCTAAGGGAGCAAATTCATTCAGGGCTAAGAGGTTGTCCATATTTGCGGATAAGGTGTACTGGGGATTGGAGGCGGTGTAGAGCTCCTTTTTGGCCGTTTCAAGTAATTTTTTTGCATGTGCTATGATCTCGGCGTTATTCATTCCGTCGGAAATATAATTTGAGTTGGTGTATTTGTCCTCCCGGCGGTAAGAGCAGAAGGTTTTCCAAAGATCTTTTCCCTGATAGGCTTCGTAGTTCAGCGGGTTGCTTAACAGGTATTTTTTGAAATCCAGGATGCGGTTTGTCTCATTCTTGACGTCGGATAAGATACCGGAGGTTTTATTGGCGGAGGAGTCGAAGGAGTATAATGCCTGTACGCATTTGATCTGGGCTTCTCTTTTGGGCTGCTCTGTCAGGTCAATATATTGGAAGCGCTTCGAATAAAAATCGTAATAACGTTGGGATAGCGCTTTGGCTGATTCCGGAAATTCCGCAGAGATGATGATATCGAGACAGGCCTGGAAGGATTCCTTCATCCTGGCCAGTTCGCTGAGGGAGTAGCGTGTTATTTTTTCTTTGAAGGTGTTAAAATCCATCTTTAGGCTTGTAACTTCGCTGTATTTTGATTTGTCCTTTGTCATTTTTTTATAGATGGATTGTTCTAAGTATAGCTCCACGTGATCAACGATTGTTAATGTGACATGCGGGCTTGTCTGCTGCAGGTTTTCTCCTGTTTCAGGGTTCTTTTCGGAAAGGCTTTTCAGAGTAAAGGTGCCATTCCAGGTTCCATGGGAAGAGGAGGTCGCCGGGGTATAGCTCAGGGTATTGATTTCCAAATCGTAATACGCCGTACTGTAGTATAATTTTGCAGATTTTTGGATGGCGTTTTCTACGCTGGATTCGATGGCGGTGGTGTGGTTTCGCATGGCAATCTGATTTGAGAAGCTTTTGGTTGTGCTCCCGTCTGCGTTTAATGTTGAAAAACCTTCCCGGAAGCCTGTCAGGATATTTTGGAGGGAATCCTCTAATCCCAGGCCGTCGATGCGGATGGTGGGCATCATGGAATCTTTGAGAAATCCATAGAGATCCGTGGCTTCGTAAATGGACTCGATGACAGAAGAGTACCCGGTAAGGGTCTGCTGCAGTTGGGCGAAACGGATGGAAGGATCGTCGGAAAACAGTGCGTTTACTTCCCGTACAACGGTATTGTAGTTGTTTACGGCGGTGGAATTCAGGGGGAAGGATTTTGTGGTAACGTAATTTTTGTATAATTCGTCGTAGGATTTGATGACGGCGGACAAAGCTTTCGGCATATCAGTTTCGGTATCATGGTTAAAATCATAGATATAATTTGTCCCGTTGGGGTTCATGGCTTTGACGGCGGCGGTGATGATCTCATCTCCGCCTTCCACATAGAAGCAATTTTTCAGGGAATCTTTATTGGATTCCAGGGAAATTTCTTCTGCCAGGTTCTCGTTAGATATGAAAACGGAGGTGTCTATGCCGTATTGTCCCTCAAATTCCGTACTGCCGCATTCCGGGCATTTGTGGGTAAAGTCGCCCCGGTATCCACAGCTTTTGCAGGTGTGATATAAGTCGTGTGCGGATATGGTCCTTGTAATGGAATCGAACAGGAAAATACAGTGAAATTCTTCTGCCAGTTCTCCTGTTAATTCACTGTAAATATCGGTGTCTGAGATACTGAATTCCCGCTGAAGGTTTTTCAGGGATTTGTCCACAGTCCCGATAGAATAGTGTTCTGCTTTTTCCAAGATACGGTGAAGTAAAGAGGAACTTTTTAGGACTTCTTTTTTCTTCTCATCGGAGTAATCCCGGTATTTGCTGTCCGTCCAATCATAATCATGGAGTTCCTCCGGATTTCTGTAAAAAACAGTTGGGAACCGAGGGTCATAGCTGATGTTTGCGATGTCGTTTTCCGTATTGATTTCGATATCGTATAATCGGATCTGGGATAATTCTGATTCGCAAAGGGAAGCGCCTGTGACAGATTTTATGGTAGTCTGGGCGGAAGCAGTGGATATGGCGATTTCAAACCGTTCCCCAAATTCCGGGATATAAATGAGTTTGAAGTTGATGAGGGAATCCCACAAGGGATGACAGGTTTCGCCGTTATCTTTGTATATGGTAAAAGAGATTTCGTTGGGACTGTTAAAATTTTCTTTGTATATAAACTCGTGTACGTTGGTGACGACCCCTATTGTTTCAAAGTTTCTGTTTTGTAATAGAAGAGTGGGCATATCGATCCCGTTTTGTTTGTTAAATATTTTTTTTGCCATTTAGTACCTCCTGTGTAAGAATCCTT
>CAMNQH010000046.1 GCA_946549035.1 uncultured Lachnospiraceae bacterium
GCAGGAATCTATTACAGCCATCATCGCAGAATCTCCCCAGAGGTGGAATTTACTCACTCCAAAAAATCAACCGTAAATTCGACTTCCGCTCAGCATGCAATAAAATACCCAAAACCACAGCTTTTACTTGTATTTTAACTCTGATCTCAGGTATTTCATATATTAAATCTATATTTTTTTGTATTTTTGTCGGGATTCACTTTATGAAGTAGAATTTAATCTTGCAAAGTGGAATTCACCGTTTCAATTCACCTTTTTTGTTGTCAAAAAATTTCTTCTTATTATATTTAGAAAATCATCTCTCCTTTTCCCATTAATTCAGGCGCTGTACATATAAACAGCGCCTGATACTCTTTCCTATTTCTTATTTCCTTAAATGCTCTTCTCTGCTGTCGAATAAGCGGCCAGTTTTTGCACAGTCTTCTCCATTGCCAGCATACGTTCCCGGAAGGTCTGCATATGTTGGACGTTGGCGCTGCTGGTGTCCAGGGCTTCGTCTGTTCTAGCGCTAACCTCTTCACTGGTCGACGATAAGGTTTGAACACTGTCTACAATATGATCGTTTGCATCATGTATATCATGCATCTGATCACTTACCAGACGTATCGCCTCATTTAAATCCTGAATCTTACCTTGGATGTCTATAAAGCTTTGACTGGTTTCCTGAATCATAACGCTTTGTTCCCTGGAAGTCTCTACTGTCCCCTCAACCTTTTCAGATACAGACTGCGCCTCCATAACCAATGTATCTAAAATACTTGTGATATTTTCGGTTGCTGTCCGGGTCTGATCCGCCAATTCCCGAATTTCATCTGCCACAACCGCGAACCCTTTGCCCGCTTCCCCGGCTCTTGCCGCTTCTATAGACGCATTTAAAGCTAAGAGGTTTGTCTGACTAGAAACATTTAAAATAATTTCCGTAATGCTGCGAACCTCTACCGATTTCTTCTGTAGCTGCTCCGCCGCTTTCTTCATCTCATTACCAGCGTTCATGGAGCTTTCGGCTGTCCGATTTAGTTTATCAACAACAGCCACGCCGCTCTCAATTACGTTAGAAGCTTCTGCCGTAATATTTACAATACCTGTGGTTTTTTCATATGTTTCCTGAATGACCTCTTGGATAGCGCTGGTCATTTGTGTCTGATCATCTACCGCCTGCACCGTTGAAGTTGTACTTCCTGCAATGTCCCTTAATGCCTCATTGATTGCTTTTGTTGTGTCAAAAATCTGGTCAAGATCATTTTGGGTATTCTCAACATCATCTAAAACCTGTTTTGCATAATCTACTACTTCCGCCGTCATCTCCGCCTGCTGATCTGCCCCTGACTGAATGACTTGCTGTGATTCTCTGTTAAACTGCATCATCAATCGATTCGTTACGATAGGACAAATACAGCCTAATATAGAAATAATCGTTTCCAGAGAAGCGTCCTCCATTACCATCTGCATGTTAGGAGCTGCTGATACCAGCATTCCTACCATAATCAAATTAATCACTAATTGAGCAACAGCCACTGCATTTACCACTCTAGCATCTCCAAACAGGATATAAACCATCAATATAGGAAAAATATATGGAAATGTTCCGTTGGATCCTCCTGTAAAAAGCGCGTACCCATACAAAAATGTGTAACTGACCGCCACTGTATATAACAGCGCCTTTGTCCCCTTTATAAGTAAAAATATAATTATATATGCAATAATCGCCAACACAATCATCACTATATTAATTAACACCAGGGTTGGATTTACACCTGCAAACTCCGCATTGGCACGTAATTGGATCAGTCCTACCAAATTAAAGAACAAAGTAATCATTGCCGTAGCCATGAGAATGACATTTGCCCGCCTCAACTGTGCTTTTGTCATTATACTGCACCCTCCTTCATTTCGTATATCTCTCAAAGTTTCCATTTGCTATTTTACATGATTTTATCTCTTTTTTCCATAGTTTTTTATAAATAATTGACAAAAACCCTTGCATGAGACTTTTCTACTCAAAAAAAGGATTGACAGTACTTCCATACCGCCAATCCTTTTCTCAAGCCAATGTTATGTTATCGGAGCTAAAAGGTATTTTTACTTTCCGGCCCTAGTATCCTATTTAGATTTACAGAGAATCAATGTAATCTGCAATCGCCTCTCCAGCCATACGTCCGGAATTAATTGCAAAGCCCATGGTGTTTCCAGGCAATGTAAAATTATAGCTGTCTCCATAAATGGTATTACAGTCGCTTCCTGCACTGTACAAGCCTGGTATAGGCATATCATTGCAGTCCATAACTTCCCCAAACTTATTTGTTCTTACGCCGCCAATGGTGCCATATGCAGCGATATAAAACTTACCGACTCTGTATTTTCCTTTCCCGGTAATGGGATGCATGAATTTAGGATTCTTATTGAATTGAGAGTCAAAATTCTCATCGCACATATCGTTGTAATCGTCAATGGTCTCCTGCAGCTTCTCTGGGTCAATCCCAAGTTTCTCCGCCAATTCTTCAACGGTATCTGCTTCGATATAACCGTCATATCCGTCTGCCACCGCACGTTCAAACTCCGGCTCTACTGCCATAAATGCTTCTTCCGGATGCACAATATCAAAAATGTCCGGACCGTTTTTCTTATAATATTTCAAAATAGCATCGTCCATAATGCAGTATGCGTATTTTCCAGGCTGCAGATTAATAGCATTCCCGGTAAAGGTCGTATTACCCATCTGATCTTCATTCATAAAACGATCGCCGTTTTGATTGATCAAAAGGTTTGGCTGACGCAGCACGGCGTCCAGCAAGAAATAGTTCATATTATCTTTTAACTGATAAATCATCTCAATGTTCGCGCCAAACTTCTGGGCTCCGGCTTTCCACATCATTTTCAAGCCTTCTCCTGCAGTTCCGGGAACCATGAAGGGGAAGAAGTTCTGCCACAAATCAAGTCCGAATTCTTCTTTGATCATTTCTGCATTTGTACCAAATCCGCCGGTAGCAACAACAACCGCTTTTGCCCTGGCCTCAATCTCTTCTCCGTTCTTATCAGTAGCTAATACTCCTACCGCTTTTCCGTCTTCCATAATCAAGTCATGAACCGGTGTCTCCAAATAGATCTCACCGCCCAATTCTCTTACTTTTTCTGTCATAATTTTAACCATTGGGCCTGCAGCTCTTGGACCGATAATGCCGTTTTCCGGTTTTACAATATGCCAGGTAGCTTCTGATTCTGCAAAATACTTAAAGGAACCGGCAAATTCTACCCCCATATCTTCCAGCCACTCAATCGTATCTGCGGACTTCTCAAAATAAGTCTGTACCAGATCCGCGTCCACACGATAATGGGTATACTTCATGTGAATGTCATATGCCTTTTCCTTTGTAATCTCATAAAACCCGCGTTTTTGAATCTTCGTTCCAATGCCCAGAGGACCCATGCCCATATTAGCCGCCCCACCAGTAGTATTGGCTTTTTCAAATACAATGGCTTTCAGGTCGTTCTCTCCCGCTGTAATCGCTGCTGCCAATCCCGCCGGGCCTGCTGCTACTACGATTACATCTGCTTCCATTTTTTTCATGTAAGATACCTCCAATATAATTTTTATACTCAGGGACATAACCGAATGTATGTCCCCATAGTTTCATAATTTATGTATACCTTAACGCTTTTTAAACTTCCCGCATTTGGTAAGACGGGTCGGCAGCTTGGGCACACGCCCGTTGGTCTTAATAACTGCATCATACTCGCAGGCGTCGATACATTTGCCGCATTTGGTACAGTCAAATTCGTCAATCATATGTATAAAGCCGCTCTTGCCCTCAATACAGTCCGCCGGGCATACGTCTGCGCATTCTTCACAGCCTTCACACAGGCTGGGATCAATGTAAATGCTCATAAAGGAAGAGCATACATCTGCCGCACATTTTTTCTTCTTAATATGATCTGTATATTCATTGGCAAAATAGTTCAGACTTCCCAAGGTAAAGTCCGCCCCGTTTTGGCCTACGGAACACTGGCAGCTAAAGGTCATGGCGTTTCCAATCTCCTCCATCATAGCCAGATATTCATTTTTGCCTTTTCCTTCTGTAATCTCTTTTGTCATAGCATGAAGCTGGCCCAGCCCCTCACGGCAAAACGTACATCTGCCGCAGCCATTCCTGCGTTCATTCAAAAGTAATTTCTCTTCTTGATCAATGATACAGCAATCTGCCGGTAAAATGGTAATAACGCCGTTGCCGATATTGGTATCCTCTTTCAGCTCCAGCTCCAGTCCGGAAGCATCATAGAGCTTAGAGCCAATGAGAACACCCTTAATCTCTTCTGGCGAGACGCCTGCTATATCTCCTACTTTTGCCGGGAAAGAAATTTTGGTCAGTTCTCCGTTTTTTCCGTCTTTACAGACAGTTATCCAGCTTCCCGGCGTATAGGCGTCTGCAAACAACGCCCCTAAGGCGGCCATCGTCTCAATGTGGTTCAGACTGCTTCCTCTTGCTTCCCTCACATTGACAATCCCCTGGCAGAGCTCAATCCCTGCATCTGCTACTGCTTGAGAAAGGCTGTCTTTCAGCTCATCCTCTCCTTCCGGAATATAAAGCTGCATTCCTTCTGCATCCAAAGCATACGCGGCGATTTGTATTCCTTCTATTACCTCTTCTCTGGATGTCTTTAACAATTCCAGAAGCGCATGGTTGATATCGTTATTGTTTAAAGCAGCAATGACTTTTAAAGATCCATTCCATTTTTCTTTTTCTGCCAAATCCTGCTCCCACTTCTCCGCTAAATCCTGATTGTAAACGCCGAATTCCCGGAGGCCTGCCGCTTTGATCTTCTCAATGATTTCTTCTTTACTCATTCCTTTTGCAGTCTCAAAAGCTCCCATTATGCATTCGCCTCCTTTTTGTCGGAATAATCGCCCCAAAGTCTTGGCGCTGTTATCTGCAGTCTCAAATCACACTGTAAGCATCTTCCTGCTTCTGCACAAATATCGCCCTGGCAGATTCCATGGTCTACCAAATTGAAATTATCCTGGCGTTCTTCTACCGGCGTTACTTCTGTTCCTTTCCGGTTTTGATAACCGAAGCCTTCTATCCGTCCAATGTAAGGAGAAGCCTCTTGTTCTGGAGCCAGAACTTCTGTAATATCCCCGTCTCCTCCCAGATATTTGTCAATCTCTATGGCTGCATTTCTTCCGTCGGCAATGGCCTGTATCACGGATTTGGTTCCATGCACTACATCTCCCGCGGCAAAGATACCTTCTGTGTTCGTGGTGCTTGTGGTTCCTTCTTTTACTACCAGATAGCTGCCTCGGAATAATTCCAAACCAACTTCTTCCGTGAGATCCGGACGCTGTCCTACGGCAAAAATAACGGTATCCCCTTCAATATGATGTTCGCTTCCTTCTTCTTTTTCAATGACTGCCCGACGGTTTTCATCAAAATGGAAGGACTTCACATTCATAAAATCAACGCCTGTCACCCCAGTCTCTCCTGTAATCCGTTCAAATGTCTGAGCCGGATGAACAAAGATACCTTCCTCTTTCGCCTGTTCGATTTCCTCATCATCCGCTGTCATGACATCCCTTGCTTCCAAACATGCCAGATGAATCTCCTCTGCCCCAAGCCGTTTTGCAGTTCTGGCACAGTCAAATGCAACATTTCCGCCGCCCAATACTATAATACGTTTTCCCATGCCGATCTCATCCGCTGTCTTTCCAAGACTGGCTTCCCTCAGGAAATCAATATTCAGAATCGTGCCGGGCAGCTCGTTGCCTTCCATTGGCAGCCTTGCGCCTACATGTGCGCCTATAGCCATCAATACCGCATCATATTCGTCAAGAAGCTCCAACGGCTTTTCTACTCTGGCATTCACTTCTACCTTTACGCCTGCTTCTGTAATCACAGCCGCTTCTTCTGCAATAATTGTTCTTGGCAGACGATAGGAAGGAATCCCATACCCCATCATTCCGCCTACGGTAGGAAGGGCTTCTTTTACGGTTACATCATGCCCTTGCTTCCGGAGATAATAAGCTGCGGTCATACCCGCAGGACCGCCTCCTACGATGCAGACTTTCTTTCCGGTATCCGCAAGCTGCTTGCCTTTTCCCTTCCAGCAGGAACCGGTGTCTTGTTCCGCCGCATAACGCTTCATATTGCGAATAGACATTGCTTCATTGACTTCTTTTCGTTTGCATTCCAGTTCGCAGACATGGTTGCAGACATACCCCAGGGCCTTGGGGAAGGGTACTTTTTCCCGAATTACAGCCGCCGCTTCATCGAACTTGCCCTCTTTTATGAAGCGAATATAACGGGGAACGTCCGTATGAGCCGGACAGGCGCTGCGGCAGGGTACTACCACGTCTTCTTTCTTTGCCTTTGTCTCCATCAGCTGACGTTTGTCACGAATCGTTCCTGTAGGACAAACCTCGGTACATGCCTGGCAAAACCGGCAGTCAGAATCAATCAAAAGCTTATTATGTAAGGTTCCTACATATGTCTCCAAATCCTTCTTCTGATACTGAAGCACCTTCACGCCCCGCAGATCGTTGCAGGCCCGGACGCACCGCCCGCAAAGAACGCATCGGTTCATATCGTGAATAATCAAAGGATTACTCTCTTCCGCTTTAAAGCCTTTTGTTCTGCACCGCATACGGGCATTATTGGCTCCAATATACTGAATCAGAGTCTGCAATTCACAATTCCCGTATTTGGGACAGGTAGAACAATCCTCCGGATGACCAGAAAGAAGCAGCTCCAGCGCCAAGGAACGCAGCTTGGCAATCTGCTCGCTGTTAGTACGGATATTCAGCCCGTCTTTTGCTTTCAGAGTACAGGAGGTTACCGGATGCTCTTCTCCGTCTACCTCTACAATACACATACGGCAGGAGCCGTTTTCCGGCAAATCCGGATGGTGGCACAGATGGGGAATATAAATTCCCGCTTCCAATGCACAGTCCAAAACATTCTTATTGTCGGGCACCTCAAGGCGGATGCCGTCAATGGTGATTACTGCCATGTTTGTTCTCCTCTCAGTTAGACTTTTGTTGAGTTCATTTGACAGGCGCTTCATACCTGTGCTAAACTACAGTTATTATAACACTTATTTTGAATTTTTTCCTCAAACAAGTGTTGAAAAAATCTAGTTCTACTCTCTTTATATTCAACATTTGTCCAATGAAAGGCGAAACCCTTATGATAAGGCTCCAGCACATTATACAAAAAGTGGTAGAATATTTTCAGTTGATTGTTATGGATGACTATGATACGGAACTTCTCATTTATCGGGTAGAAATTATTTCACCCAAGACCATTTACGATGAAAACACTCTATATTTGTCCGATAAAGTTCCGGTTCATCCCCTTCCCCCTGCAAATATGGTCTGTCATCTTATGACGGCGGAACCGGAACCAGTTCCTTTTTTCCCTATACGTATCACGAGACAGCCTCCGGCAGAGGAATTATATTGTTTCATTCACGAATTACTGAAATTAGAGTCATTGATAGAAACCCAGAGTAACCAGCTTTATCATGTCCTTTACCGTGGAAAGGGATTAAAGGACGTTGTGGCCCTTGCGGAATCTTTTTTTGGATACCCAATCTCTGTCTGCGATTCCAGCTATAATATGATTGAGACTTCCCCCCTGATGCGTCATATGGCTTATGGACTAAAGCAAAGTCAATCCCGAGTTTATTTGGCGGATGATGAAGTGGAGAGTTTGAAACGTACACAAGTAGTGGAGCAAATCTACCGTTCTCCCAGCGCTTTTGCCGTCCGTACCGTGGATCATCCGGACAATCTATGGATTTTTTGCGGAATACGCATCCAGAATGTCATGACCGGATATGTAGCCGTCTGTATGGGAGATATGGACGCCACCGAATACATTTTACGCATGACCACCATTTTAGCCGATATCTGCTCCATCGAAATGCAGAAGCACGATTTTTTTATTACCCGCACAGGAATGAAGTATGAAAATTTTCTCATTGACTTGTTGGAAGGACGTTTTACAGATGTGAATATGATTAGCTCCCGTTTGGAACTGTTAGACCGGAAATTTTGTAAATTTTTCTGCCTCATTGTGCTTTCCTGCACAGAACCTCACAACAGTGATTTGTTTAACAAGCGTCAAATGACCGCCCTGAGAGCCTCTTATCCTAACAGTATGTCGGTAGTCTATCAAGATAACATTGTACTATTTTTAAATCAAAATGAACCGATTCGTTTAAGCGAAGCTTTTACCGGAAAATTATTGGATTTCTCACAATTAAACCATATGAAAGCTGGTATCAGCCAGCCCTTTGTGGATATATTAAAGATTCGCGAATTTTATTTACAGGCAGTAAACGCCCTGCAGTTGGGAGAACAGGCGCAGCCCAATGCCAGGCTGCATTTTGCTTCCGATCTACTGCCACAGTATTTATTTCAAAATGCCGAAACCATCGGCCTTTCTGTAGGAATCCATCATCACATTTATCATTTGCAAGGCTATGACCAGGAATTCCATACGGAATTCATCCCTACCTTGCGGGCTTTTCTTGACAATGACCGGAATGCCACAAAAGCGGCTGCCGCACTGCATATCCATCGCAGCACCTTTTTTTACCGAATGAAAAAAATAGAGGAGCTTTTAGAGATTTCCACTACAGACAGCCATTTGCTTTTTTTATATGAACTGTCTTTTATGATTTGGGATTATCTGTGTTGACAAAAAACGGCCCTGCCGCCTGATCAGGCATGCAGAGCCGGCTAATTTTGGAATTTATTACGACCACTGTTTTTTGCACTCTTCCATAAGGGAGATCAGTTTCAGCGTCTCTTCTATAGGCGCCAAAGCGCTTCCTGTCCGTCCCCTTCGGATACATTCCATTGCTTCTATGGCCTCATATTCATAGCCGTCCACTGAAAATGCACCGTCAAATTCTTCTATGGGTTGATTATCCCAATCTATCAGGGACGCCTTCTGGGCTTTGTAAAAATGCTCCTGTTCTAACAGCACCCGCCCTTTCGTTCCATGAATATAAAGTGATACCTGTCGTTGGCAGGCAAGGCCGCCGGTCAATGAGGCAAAGCTTCCATCTGAATAGGAAAACTGGATGCTGTCCATTACATCTACCTCATCCTTCCCTTTCACAGCCATGGCGCTGATATGCTTTGGTTCATAGCCCAATAGAGAACAGGCATACATCATAGGATAGATAGTCAAATCCAGCAGGGCGCCTCCTTGGTTTTTGTCCTTCATCAGGCGATGGTCTTTCGTAGCGCAAGTATAAAAACGAGCCTCCACTCCTTGAATTTTTCCAAACATTCCATCCCGCTTCCATTCCATAATTTTGCGGTAAACCGGCTGGCATTTTGTCCACATTGCTTCCATGAGAAAAAGGTTCCGCTCCTTGGCAAGAGCATATAACTCCTGAGCTTCCTCTGACGTCCGGGTAAAAGCCTTTTCACATAATACGTGTTTTCCGGCCAGCAGGCAGCGCTTCACATCCCCGTAATGGCTGCCAATGGGCGTGGCTACATAGACAATATCGATCTTCTCGTCGTTTACAAATTCTGCATGGCTTCCATAGTGCACGGCCGCCCCTTGTTCCCGGCCAAAGCTTTCTGCTTTTTCCTGACTTCGGGAGCCTACGGCATAAATCTCTGCCTGGGGAAGCGCCTGAAGGGTATGGCAAAATATCCGGGCAATTCGTCCGGTTCCCAGAATACCCCAGCGAACCGGAGACGTCTGATTCTGTTCCATGGTAATTCCTCCTGTAAAAAATATATCCATGGCCACATTATATCATGAATCCCGGAAAGTACAACGGAAACTTTTATACCGCCTACGGACTGTCTACAGATACAAATCCACATGTACCCTTTCTTTTTCTTCCTGTTTTGCTGCTTCTTTCTTTTCTTCCTGTTCTTCTTTGTTGTCTTCCGCTTTCTTTGCATCCTCTTTGGCAGCGTCTTTCATAACCTTAGCAGCGTCTGCTAAAGATGACATCTGAGAAGCCCTTGTCTCTTCCAGTCCCTCTTCCAGATCGGAAAGCTCCGCCTGCTTCTTTTCCACATTAACGCCTCTTCTGGCATCCTGCTCAATCTCCGCCCGAAGAATACCTGCCTGACCCTTCATATTCGTTGCCACTCTGCCCTGGACTTTGGCTTGCTTCATGGAAGCGTCGGCCGTAATCATAGCAGCCATCCCGGCGTTAGACATACCGGACTGCTGCCTTTTACTCCCCGGTCTCTCAGCCTGCTGCTTTCCGCCCAGCACATCGTCCATAGACGAACCTTTTTTGCTTTGCTGCTGTTTTTCTTTTCTAAGCTCAATCTGGCGCTGCTTTAACTGATTATTTAAATCCGTAATCTTTTTTTGCAGCTCCTGACGCTTTTTCATCTTTTCCTCAATGCTCATGTCTTCATTTGAGGATAGTTCCTGGAGTTTTTTCTGGGTTTCTGCGATTTGCCTTTGGATATCTCTGCTTACCGCATCTGTTCCCTGCTGCATACCTGCTTGGCCTGCCTGGGGACTTCCCCCGCTGACGCCTCCTATCTTCATAGTCATTCCTCCTAACATAACAAGTTGCCTTTTATTGACGTCTCATGTTATATTTCGGAGGTTTTTTTTCAAATTCAAGCAACATGTGGTAAACAGGACTTTTTTTGTTGTGACTATAAGCGGACGGCTGTCTCCTATCTACAAATAGGTGCTTCTGTGATGTTTCACCAACCGCCAATTACTCTCCCACATGGAGATATTTTTCTTTTAACTCTTTTAAGCCTTCCACCTTTTTCTGTGTCATAGCGCCGTGGGCAATCTCGTTGCGGTGTTCCAATTTGCCTGCATACCGCATTCTGGAACGTGCCTGCTCTTCTTTGGAGAAACGGTATACAGGCTTTCCATCCTCAAATTCCACGGTTCCGTCAATCCCGCAAATAGAACATTCTACTCTGCTGCTTCCTTGATGCACCTTGAACATGCTCTGATGGCACACCGGACATGCTCCTTCTTCTTTGCCGCGCCATTTCATCCGTTCTTCCTGGGAATTGGCTGCAAGAGCGTCTATAATATTCTGAGCCATTTCATCCATGCGCTGCATCTCTTCTGGCACACCTAACACATGCTCCACCTTCATGGCCCCATAATACACATGGGTATCAATAACATCCACTCCGGTAGACATCATGCACTCATACATAACTGGAATCGTCATAATCGTCCAGTTCTCAGTTACGGCGCCGCCTACGCCTAACAGGCATCCGATACGAGGTTTAAATGTACGCTCATCCGGCAGCTCGCTTCCGCTTTTGCCTTGAGCGATCCGCTCTTTCTTGGCCTCCGTCAAAAAAGCCAAATCATGGGACGGTCCCATTCTGTCACAGAAGGTTTTAAACGTTCCGCTGGGAGAAGTCTCATATACTGGAGAGCCGACGATGACCGCATCTGCATCGTAAAATGCATCCTCCAAAATATGAAAATCATCCTTATGTACACAGGCGCCGTTATTCCGTCCGCTCATTATGCCCACTACGCAGGCTGTACAACCGGTACATGGCCGGATATCCATATCGTCCGGGCGAAGGAACTGAATCTCATGACCCGCTTTTTGACATTTCAGCAGCACCTCTTTTAACATAACGTCGGTGTTTGACATTTTCCGCCCAAAAGAGAGGGCTAATACTTTGCTCATACTAAATTCCTCCTTTTTTTGTACTGTTATCCCCTTTTCTACTGAGGGTATCTATGTTTGCGCTAACATGTAAGTTCTTTTTCATCATATCATCTTTTTTCAGCAATATGGTTTCACGAAATGAAACTATTTTCATACAAAGAACGGCCGCCGGCCATAGAGTTGGCCAACAGCCGTTTCTGTTCCTACAAGTAAGCTGCATGCTGTAAGTAAACCAAAGACCGATTGTCAGGCCGCTGCTTTTGCGGAAGTTACTTTCTTCACTTTTGCCTGTTTCTGATAGGTATCATAGCCAATGGACAGCATGAGTATAATTCCTTTCACAATATACTGCACGTATATACCAAGCCCTATCAGCTGCATACCATTGGACAGTACTCCAAGAATCAGGCATCCGATAACAACGCCCTTTACCTTTCCTTCTCCGCCGATAAAGCTGACGCCTCCCAGAACGCAGGCCGTAATAGCGTCAAATTCTGTACCTGGCCCAATGGTGGAGTTAGCGGAACCGCCGCGGGAAGTCAGGATAACGGCGGAAATGGCAAACAAAATACCTCCAAGTGCAAACACAATCACACGAATCCGTTTTGTATTAATACCAGCCAGTCTGGCCGCCTCTCCATTGCCGCCTGTCGCATAAACAAAACGGCCAAAGCAGGTCATTTCCAATACGAAATGTATCATAATCGCAATAATAATGGCAACAATTACCGGCACAGATACAGGCCCCACATACCCCTGGCCAATGTTTTTATAAGAATCGGCAAAATTAAAGAAAGACTGAGAACCAGAAATCGTATAAGAGATTCCCTGGAACATGGTCATAGTTGCCAACGTTACAATCATGGGGTGAATTTTCAGCAAATTTGCCGCAAAGCCGTTAAAGCAGCCCAAAACACCGCCAAGAATCAACCCCAGAAGAATTGCTATGGGAATCGGAAGCCCCGCCCGCTGCATAAAAATTGCCACACAAACGCCTACTACAGAAATAATCTGCCCAACGGAAAGATCCGTTCCGCCGCTGATCATAATCATGGCAACGCCAATCGAAGCGATTATAAAGTATGCATTCTGCGTACAGATATTCATTAGGTTCTTAAACGTCAGGAAATTCTTAGACATAATTCCGAACACAATCAGCAGCAGAAGCAGGATGATCAGCATGACGTTTGATTTCAAAATCGCTTTTATTTTATCATTCTTTGTATTTCCATCATTCATTTCACAAATCCTCCTATTCATTGGATGCCAGGCTTAATACTGTCTCCTGGCTGAAATCTTCTTTTTGCACCTCTCCGGTAACCCGACCCTCGCTGAGCACGATAATGCGGTCAGACATACCCAGCAGTTCTTCCATATCCGAGCTAATCATGATGATAGATTTCCCATTTTCCACCAGTTCGGTCATTAGGGTATAAATTTCATGACGAGCGCCAATGTCAATTCCCCGGGTAGGTTCGTCAAAAATAATGATATCAGAATTCGTTGCCAGTACCTTTGCCAGCACCACTTTCTGCTGATTTCCCCCACTCAAATTTCCCACTCTCTGCTTGATGGACGGAGTCTTAATATTCAGCTTTTTCTGAAAATCCTCCGCACTTTCCTGAATTCTCTTCTTACTTACCAGACGGTTCACCGTAAGATTTCGGATATTGGAAATAGCAATATTCCACTCAATAGTCATATTTAAAAAGCATCCCTGCTCCTTCCGGTCTTCCGGAATCAATCCAATTCCTGCTTTGATGGCGTCTTGGGGAGACTTAATGTTTGTTTCCTTACCATATATGTAAACGCTTCCTCCCAGTTTTTTATCCGCGCCAAAAATAACTCTTGCCAGTTCTGTACGCCCGGCTCCCACCAACCCGGACAATCCCAGAATTTCCCCTTTATGCAGTTGGAAGGAAACTCTATCGTTCCGATAGCCGCTGATATCCTTTACTTCCAGAACAACCTCGTTCTTCATACAATCTCTATCAGGATAGGTATTAGTCAATTCACGGCCCACCATTAAGGCAATCAGTTTATCCCGGTCTGTCTCTCCGGTTTTTACCGTTGTGACATAGCAGCCGTCACGCATAATGGTTACACAGTCCGTAATCTCAAAAAGCTCCTCCAAACGATGGGAAATATAAATAATCGTTACATTTTTTTTCTTAAGGTTTCTAATAATCTCATATAGCTTCTGAACCTCAGACATGGTGAGCTGAGCCGTAGGCTCATCCATCACAATAATTTTAGCATCCTTGGAAATGGCCTTGGATATCTCTACCAATTGTTGCTGAGCCGGAGATAAATCCCGCACATAAGATTTGGGGTTAATGGCAATCTGATACTGATCAAACAAGGCCCGAGTAACGGCTATCATTTCCTTCTTATTGGAAAGTCCGTGCATCTTGCTTCCCAGGCAGATATTTTCCGCAACTGTCAAAGAACCGATCAAATTATATTCCTGATAAATTACCTCCACCCCGTGAGTCCGGGAAAGTAACGGCGTCATTTTTTCGTATTCTTTTCCATCAATACAAATTCGACCCTCGTCATTTTCAACAGCTCCGGAAAGTACCTTAATCAAGGTGGATTTTCCAGCGCCGTTTTCTCCCAGCAGCGCATGAACCTGCCCTTTTTCAAACTCTACGCTGACGTCATTTAACGCTACTACGCCCGGATACCTTTTGGTTATATGCTTCATCTGCAATACAACGTTTCCCATTCTTTCTACTCACCTTCCTTTAAGCGAATACCTGCAATCTGTCTTTCCTGCCAGCAGACACCTTTTATCAATATATTTTCAAAAAAAGCTTAAAATATGGGGCCGCCGACAAGGGCGGCCCCACAATTCCACATAATGCAGGAACTTTCAAGCTTTATTCAGCCAATGTATCTGCCGTTATTGACTTACATCCGCCATTCCAAACCGGAATCGGTTCCTGGCCAGTTAAAATCGGGCTTGCTGCAGACATGAAATCATTTACTGTATCCTCAATGCTGCCCATAGATACGGTTCCTCTTAACACGCTTTCATCATTTGCAGAGGCTTTGATCTTTGCAACAATTTCTTCCGTTTCATCTACGGTAAAGATGCCAAACTTGCTTAAATCATCAATGGGACAGTCGCTGGAAGCCATATAAGATTCTACGCCAAGTGCAGAGGTTCCATTTGCAGCCATTACAAGATTGATATCCGGATTTGTCAAGAATGCATTTTCAATTCTGGTACGCGCCGCATCTACGGAGTTCCAGTCTTCTGTCTCCTCTTCAATAACCGTTACTTTAGGATTATCTTTAATGGCCCTCATTGCGTCGCAACGCTCCACTGCTTCCGGGCTATAAGAAGAAGCTAACAGATACACCTTTACTTCGCCGTCTCCTGCGTCTGGGAACGTCTTATCTATCCATGCGTTGGTCATTTCCACACAAGCTGCGCCCATGTCGCCTTCTTCTGCAGATAACATCTGAGTCGTTGCTCCGTCGGGAATCTCCATAGCGAATGCGAATACCGGAATTCCTTCGTTCATAACCTTCTGGCCCACACTTGTAAGAGCCTCACCATTAATCGGGAATACTACGATCAAGTCCATGCCCATAGTGGCGTAATTTTCAATCTGTTCAATCTGCTTTGTTACGTCTCCGTCCGCCGCATCTACCTGGCAAGTGGCGCCCTGGGCTTCCAAAGCAGCCTTTACGGCTTCTGTAACTGCCAGCATAAAATCATTTCCAACACTGGGAACCGTAAATCCAACCTTTTTCCCTTCCATAGAGCCTGCCGCCCCATCGCTGCCGGCATCTTCTCCTCCATTGGCATCCGATGCGTCTTCCTTGTCTTCCCCATCCGCCTTATTTGCTGCACCTGCATTGGCGTCCTCTCCGTCCTTGTTTTCTTCCTGGCTGCCCTGGGTCTGACCGTTGCTCCCGGTCTGGCTGTCATTTCCACATCCAGCCAGCAGCGTAGCCGCCATAGCGATTGTTAAAAACAGGCTTACGAGCTTCTTTTTCATATTTTCCTCTCCTTTTCTTTTTTGATAAATCAACTATATCTCTTACCACCCGTTCCTACAATGCCGCTTCTTTTTAAAAAAGTGGATTATTTTTCACTTTTTGAAAAAGAATCCACTTTTACTACTGCTCATATTTTTGAAATTGGGAAACATCATCGCTATTACCAACATAAATGGTGTCGCATATCGTTTTTAACTCATTCATATTCTGGGAAGCAATTAAAACTGCCGTTCCTCTTTGAGCCATCTGGGCAAAGGCGTTATAGATAATATCCCGCATAATAATATCTGCGTTTCCCCATGGCTCCATGGCCACCATAAGGCTTGGCCCGAAGAGCAGCCACCGGGTTAGAAGGATACTGTTTTGAATATATTCATCAAAGCAGCGCACCTTCGTATCTTTTTCCCCGTATGGAATCCCCAGCCCCTCCATATATTCTTTTCCCAAAAACCTAAGTACCGCCTTATCACGGAAAAATTTAAAACGGCTGGTTTTTTTCAGCACCGGCAGACAAAGATTATCCATAAAGCTCATGGTACCCACCAGGCTCTCCGCCCGCATATTTTGAGGGATAAAGCCAATATTCCGCTCGATTGCATAATCCAGATCCCGAGGTTCATATCTTTTATTCTCCAAATACAAGCTGCCCCCCTTTAGTGGGGACTGCCCCATAATCATCTGCAGGAGCTCCATATTCTTCTGGTTGTTCAAATCATAAAAACCTACAATTTCTCCGGCGTGGATGTCCAAATCAACATCCTTAACATAAGCTTCCCCCTCTAATCCCCTGGCGGAAAACATCACCTGGCTTCGGCTCATACTGCTGCGGACGAATACCGGAAGCGTTTCATTTCCTACCAGAAACCTTCTGCAAAGCTTTTCGTCGTAATCGTTGCGGTAAAAGGTGCGAACATTTTGACCTTTCCGCAATACTACGGCCCGATCCGCCAGCCTCTGGGTAAAGTCCATTTCATGAGTTTCATATAAGATACAGATTCCTTTATTTTTCAATATCTCCAAAAGCTCTGTGAGCCTGATCAGATCTTTCCGGCCATATCCCTGAAACACATCGTCTATCACCACCAGCTTAGCCTCGTTTTCCACAGCCCTCAGAAGCTCCACAATCCGCATCTGAGCCGGCGTCAATTCCCGCACCAGCGTCTGGGGCGACAGCTCCGGCGCATACTGTCCCAACAAAATTTTGGCCCGATAATAAATGTTTTTCATGCGAATCAGTCCCCGGACCTTTCGCTTTCCGGTAACAATAAAAATATTTTCTGCTATAGACAAGCCCGGAATCAAAGTACTGGCCTGGCCAATACACACAACGTCCATAATACCGCGAAAATATTCCCCTTCTTTGCTGATACTGCCGTTATAGATCACTTTTCCCTTCTTCAAAATCATATGCCCCATAAAGTATTCATAGATCAGCGTCTTGCCTGCTCCGGACAATCCCAGAACATCCACCATCTCCCCTTCACAGATATGAAGACGGAAATCTTTCAGGCCATATGGTTCATAGTCTCCCACACAGACGTCCTGCATCCGCAAGATTTCTTTTTTCATATCCCCTCCTGGTGTTCTTCGGATAATAATTTGGGTAAGGTAATCTCTACCTCCGTTCCCAACCCTTTGGTGCTGGATATCCGCAAACCATACTCGTTGCCGTACAACAGCTTCAGGCGGCTGTTTACATTTTCCATGGCAATACCGTTGTGCTTGGATTTTGGCGGGAAATTCGAAGTTCCGTCTGCCTGTCGCAGCTTTCGGTTCATTTTTTCCAAGGTCTCTTCATCCATACCTACACCGTCGTCATCCACAAGAATAATCAGCTTCTCTCCGTCCGCTTCAATATGTATCCCAATATGTCCTTTTTTTACTTTTTGCTCCATTCCATGAAAAATCGCATTCTCTACAATCGGCTGTAACGTCATCTTTGGAATTCGGCAGGCACTGTAGCATTCTTCCTTTGCATGAGGATAAATGCGAAATACAAACCGGTCCTGGAACCGATACTGCTGAATATGGATATAATTCAGGATATTTTCCAGCTCCTGCTCCAACGTCACAATATCGTTATCTCTGCTGATGTTATAGCGGAAATATTTTGCCAGGGCTTCCGTCATATCTGCAATAATATAATTATCATCGATTACCGCCTGCCCCCGGATAGTCTCCAGCGTATTATAAAGAAAATGAGGATTAATCTGATTCTGTAATTGGGCATACTGAGACTGCTGACGCAGCATTACTTCCGCGTGCTCCCGCTCCACAGAGTTTCGAAGCTCCTGCAAAAGTGCATGGACACTATCAGCCATGGTATCGGCGTCCGCCCACAAATCCACGGAGTTCCCTGTTCCTATGGCATCCAACTGCCCAATGGCTTCCTTTAATTTCTGCACCGGGCGATAAACATATAAGATAAAAAGGAACAATGCAAACAACAGCATGAAAATTCCTACTGCAAGACAGCCTGCCCACAAACGTAATTTCACATGATCCCGGAAGGTAAAAAAGGATAGAACCATAAACCCTACTGTCACAAAAAACATAATCAAAAATACAACCGTAGATCCTGCCATCAGGTTCAGCCTAATCCGTTTTTTCATAACCGCCGCCTCACTGATACAGCTTCCGATAGGACGAGGGCTTTAATCCCACCACCTTGCGGAAGGTCTTGCTGAAATACCTGGGATCCGTATACCCTGCCCGATCCGCCACCTCAGCAATGGACAAATCCGTTGTCTTAAGCAGTTCCTTAGCCGCCTCCATGCGGCAGGAAATTAAAAAATCGCTGAAGTTGATTCCCATTTCCTTCTTAAACATGGTACTTAAATATGCAGGGCTTAATCCGATGGACTCGGCGGCGTCTTCTAATGTAACCTGCTTATGGTAGTACTCCTGTACATATTGTTTTGCCATGCGCACCGGAAGCTGACTTCTGCTTTTGCGATCTGCAATGACCTTTTCAAAGTATTTTCGTATAACCTCACTAAACCGATACGTCATTTCATCCAATTCTGTATAAAAATCCAGAACCTTCTGCAAATCCTCCTCAAGCTGATGCAGATAGCTTTCCTTTGTGTGATTATTTTTCAATATGTTCAAAACCAGCTCCGCCACCCGCTCCAGAAACTCGTAAACAACTACCGGAGAATAAAATGGAATGGTCTTGATGTGTGCAAGCTTCTTCTGCAGCACACCAAAAAGAGACTGATAATCCAAAGCTTCCGTCATGTTCTCAATCTCATGGATTCTCCTTTCATTTAAAAATTCCTGAACCGGAACATCTGTTACATGAAGCTGGTCATAATAAATCATCTTATCTAGTCCTACCTTACACCTGCATTTTACGGCATAAATGGCTTCTTGAATGGATTCTGCAATCTCAGCAATGGAATTCTTTTCCTTGCCCACGCCTATGGTCACATGATATCCCTGAAATTTGTCTAATTCCCGCCTCATCTGGCGAAACGGCCGCTCCATGCCCTGACGAATCTCCTCCATCAATCCCGCCCGATAATTAATAATGGAAACAACGCCGCTTTGGACGATACTGTTAATGTATTCTTCATCCCTGGCCTGAAGCTCCCGGTCAATCACTTCTTCCATTCTGTGCAGCAGCCCGGTCAGATTCTGATCCTTCACTTCACTGTCCAGCTTAGAAAAAACCGCTACAAAGCAACCATGCTGAAACTCGCATTGCAGCTCCGTACTCACCCGATTCCATTCCCGTTCTGAAAGAGCGCCCTTATTCTCCATAATACTGCTTAAAAAATGCTTCTGCATTCTTCTTCGGCTGTAGGTAGCCTGCTCTTTTAGCTGCGCCTCTTCTTCGGCTTTTTTGAGGCTTTTGTCTCTCTTTTTAATAATTTTATGTAATGTCTCTTGAAGCTCCTTCTTGTCAATAGGTTTTAACAGATAATGTTCTACTCCCAAATTTAAAGCTCTATGGGCATACTCGAAATATTTATAACCGCTAATTATGACAAAATCCGTCTCCAATCCCAAATCCCGTGCCTTTTGAACCAGCTTTAAGCCATCATAACCTGGCATCCGGATATCGGATATCACAATGTCCGGATGCTTCTCTTCTATAATCGTCATTGCATCCACCCCATTATGGGCCAGGTCAATAACTTCCATGCCGTATTCTTCCCAGACAATCAGCTTCTGAATCATAAGACAAATATTTTTTTCATCATCTGCAATCAGTACTTTTAACATGCTTCTCCTTATTGACAGACAGGCGCTTTTTTTGACATCTGTCATGATACATTCAAATCAACGGTGCTATTTCTTCTTTATTTTACTAAATTATGCACAAAAATGCAATTCGCTATTTGTTGGAAACCCGGTAAATTCAAACGTTTCACTTGAATTCTGATCCTGTACTTCTAGCATCTTGCGCTGGTAAGACGAGTATGTTAAAATAATAACAAAAAATACATATGAAAGGAATCCTGCCATGCTGCATGAAAACGATACCATTGACGAGGTAAAAAAAGAAGTCCTCTACCACGTTGCAAAAGCCGCTTTTGAGGGAAATCTGGATCAGATTGAGGCTACTCTTCCTTACGAAATCCTGCCTGGCAGCAAGCCTAAATTCCGCTGCTGCGTATATAAGGAGCGAGAGATTGTCCGGGAACGGATTATGCTGGCCAAAAACATCAACCCTGCAACCGGTGAACCTTGCCAAAACACGGTAAAAATCATCCCGGCAGCCTGTGAGAACTGCCCCATTACCCGATTCACCGTAACGGATAACTGCCAGAAATGCATGAGCAAGAAATGTATGCAGGCCTGCCGTTTCGGAGCAATTTCCATGACCCGGGATAAGGCTTACATTGACCCCGATAAATGTAAAGAATGCGGACAATGCTACGACTCCTGTCCGTATCACGCCATTGTGGACATTATGCGCCCCTGCCGCCGCGCCTGTCCGGTGGACGCTATCCAGGTAGGAGAAGACGGCAGAGTACGAATTGACGATGAAAAATGTATTCGCTGCGGTTCCTGTATCAGCAAATGTCCTTTCGGAGCTATCTCCGACAGTTCCCGTATTCTGGAGATCATTGACTATTTAAAGAGCGACCGACCGGTTTACGCTCTGGTTGCTCCGGCTGCGGAAGGACAGTTCGGTGTGGATATCACTATGGGTTCCATCCGAAACGCTGTAAAAAAACTGGGCTTTAAGGATATGGTGGACGTAGCGGTGGGAGCCGACTTTGTATCGGATTCCGAAGCCAAGGAATGGGCGGAAGCATACCAGGAGGGCAAAAAAATGACCACTTCCTGCTGTCCTGCCTTTGTACACTTGATACGGCGCCACTTCCCAGAGCTTTCCCATCATATTTCAACCACGGTTTCTCCCATGGCGGCAACTGCACGGCTTGTAAAGGCCATGGATCCGGATGCAGTTTGTATCTTTATCGGCCCCTGTATCGCCAAAAAAAGTGAAGCGGGACAGGATCAGGAACATCCGGGAGACAACGCCGAACTGGTGCTTACTTTTGAGGAATTTGAAGCTATGCTGCGGGCCAAAGGAGTCAGGCTGGAGCCTTGCGCTCTGGAGGAAGAGCAAAACGGAAGTATTCACGCCAAGGGCTTCTCCAATTCCGGCGGCGTTACAAAAGCCGTGAAGCAAGCATTGATGGAGCAAGGCGTTCACACCGGCGTAAATGTACGCCAATGCAACGGAGCATCCGAATGTCGGAAAGCGCTGATGTTACTGAAAGCCGGAAAGCTTCCGGAAGATTTCATTGAAGGAATGTCCTGTGAGGGCGGCTGTGTCGCCGGGCCAGGAAATATTTTAGAAGAGCGGGCTTTCAAGCGGGAACGTGATAAGCAGTTAAAGAAATCCGACGATCGTTTGATTACAGACACCGTAACCGCATACAGTGAATATGAGTTCTCTATGCATCGGCGTACAGAAGCGAAATAATCTCATATACAAGGCCGGCGTGATTTATGTCACGCCGGCCAAAGTAATTTTACTACCGGTAAATATAATCCCCGTCCTGATATTTCGGCGGAATCACCGGAATCTGCAGGAAGGAGTCATACTTTCCTCCCGTATGAATAATATGATTTCCTTTGTTGTCTGTATCCCAGCAAAGAGGCTCAAACCAATCTTCTCTGATGTATCGGCCGCTGACTTGCACTCGGATCTGCTGTCCTTTGTGCCAAATCCGGCTGGTAGGTACAATTTCAATATCTACCGGTACAATTTCTCCCGGGGAAAGCTTTTCATCGCAGGTATGGGCCTGTACCGGGTTATAGTCGGTAGAAAGCTTCTCATCCAGTTTTCTCCTGGATACGCGCATCTTGCCCCATGCGCCGGGATGAGGCTCTCCAAACAGGGTGATGGGCAGCCACTCTCCAGTAGTGGAAAGCTTCTGAACATTGATAAACAAATCCATGTCGTCATGGCCTTCTGCCTCTACCCAAAGACGAAGCTTCAAGTATCCTGTCAATTCCGTATCCTCTTCAAAACGATAGTCAAAGCATACTTCTTCGGTATTGCTCTCATAGCTTGTCTTTGCTTCTGCTTCCACCGGAGCCGCTTTCATAGACATATCGGAGGCATCCAGATAAAGCTTTTCATATTTGGTTCTCTTCAATGGGAATGCTTCTTCCGGACGGTCTGTCTGGTAATCAAAGTCATAAGCGTCCTGTACCTCGATCCGTACTTTGGGGGTCAGCTCCCAGCCGTTTCGCTCCAGTTTCAGGTAGCGGTCAAAGAATTTCTCCAAATCTGTCAAATATTTATTATTATAAGCATCCGGCCATTCAAAGTTCCGATGAGCCCGGAGCCATTTCTTAGAGGAACGAATCTTACGGAATCCATTGATAGATCCGCGCAGATGGAAGTGGTTCCAACAAGCCGTTACGTATACAGGAATCTTAATTTTTTTCCAATCCGGATCTTTATCCTTCCAATATGCACAATTTATGAAGGGATATTTCTCCGCATTCAAAACCGTATTATCAATATAATTATAGCCTACTGCGTCACGAAGAACCATTCCTACGAATGTATGTGCCGGAATGCCGCCTTCATAAAGGGATTCCCGGTACATATCGCTGGTACCTTCCCAGGGGGCGATACAGCACAGGTGGGGCGGACACTGGGATGCAATTCTCCACTGAGTCATAGCTACACAGGAGTTGCCGGAAAGAGCTACTCGTCCGGTACACCAGGTCTGCTGGGCTGCCCATTCGATGAAATCATATCCGTCGCGGCCGTCCTGCGTACAAAACTGCATAAAATCTCCTTCGGAGTGTCCGATTCCTCTGGGATCTACATTGGCAACGGCATACCCTCTGCGGCACCAGTATCCAGGATCTGAGCTTTCAAATTTGGACATATTGGATACCGTTGCTGGCGGAACGCCCATAATCTGCCACTCACTTTGTCCATCAAAGGGGCGTTTGCCATAGAAGCTCCAAGATACGATCAGCGGAACCTTCTCTATATGTTCCGGTTTATAAATATCTACATAAATCGTTACGCCGTCCCGCATTTTTACAGGAACGTCCTGCATACAAATAATTCCTTCTTCCGCCACATAAGTGCGCGTATTTAAAGGTGGAAGATACTTGCATACATCCCGTTCATCAGGACCTAATTTTTCAAACGCTTCCATATCCTCTATGGGACGCATCATCTCGGTAAATACAACATCTACCATTTCACCGTTCATTTCCACGGCTTTTACCTTTTTCTTTAATGGTTCTGCCATTATTCCTACTCCTTTCCTGTAGCTGCATCTATATTACCCGCACATTTGTAATACAAATGGCCGTAATCCAAAAACGAAGCAGCAAACAGTGTCTGATCATACAACGCTGCTGCTGCTCCGCATATTTGGGCACCGCTTTTTGGGGAATTAGGATGATTCTACACCATCCGCTAAATTACATAATTCTCCATATATTTTTTGCTCAGCTTCAGGCTGTCCAAAACTTTCTCTTGGGTTCCTTCAAAAGCCTTGTCCTCAACCTCAATGCATGTATATCCGTCATAACCGATATCAGTCAGGGCAGATACGTATTTCCCCCAGTCCACGTCTCCCAGGCCTGGAAGCTTAGGCGACATAAAGTCCAAAGGATATGCCATAATACCGCACTGGTCAAGCTTATCATGATATACCTTGATATCTTTATAGTGCACATGGAAGATTTTATCTTTAAATTCATAAATCGGTTTTATGTAATCAATCATCTGCCATACAAAATGAGAGGGATCGTAATTGATACCCAGATTCTCAAAGGGAAGAATCTCAAATACTTTTTTCCAAATGGCCGGAGTAGTCATGAGATTCTGTCCGCCTGGCCACTGGTCAGCTCCAAAGAGCATGGGGCAGTTCTCAATGGCAACTTTTACGCCCTGTTCCTTTGCCAGTTCCATAATCGGCGGCCACACTTCTTTTACCAGCTCTAAGTTCTCTTCGATATTTTTGCTCTGATCTCTTCCGATAAATGTGGTAACCATATGGACGCCCAGTTTAGCGCTGGCACGTATAACATGTTTCAAATGCTCTACGGCAGCCTGACGTTTTTCCAAATCGCCATCCATAGTATTGGGATAAAATGCCAAAGAAGAGATTTCAATATTCTTCTTTGCACAGTAATCCTTTATATAAGACACATAGCTGTCGTCCACAGACGCTTTTTCACAGTCGATATGGGAAACGCCTGCATACCGACGCTCTGCCTTGCCCTGAGGCCAGCACGCTACTTCTACGCACTGGAACCCCAAAGAGCTTGCAGTGTCTATCATTTCTTCAAAATTGCTCTGATCTAAGATTGCGCTGACAAATCCTAATTTCATATGTGATGCCTCCTGCTTTCTTTTTTAGAAATTATTTCTCGTTAAGAAATACTTCTTTTCCTGTCTCTGCTGATTTGTAAATAGCCTCCAGAATCTCTGTCACCACATACGCCTGCTCCGGTTTTACCAAAGGCTCCGTATCGTTGATAATTGCCTCCAGCCACTGCTTTGCTTCTATGGTTCCCGGTTCACCTGCGCCGCCTTCAAAATAAGCAATGTTGCCTGCAGAGGTCAGCTTCTCTTCCATCAGCTGTCCATTACGGCCTCTGTTATAAATTAACTGATCCTGCTGATATCCCATACCGGAAAATACTTCTGCACCTGCTTTGGTACCGCATAAGGTTGTAGAAGCTTCTCTGGAATCCAGCATATTGATGGCCCATGCAGCTTCCAGATTGATGGTAGCGCCGTCCTCCATCTTAATAAAGCCCATTGCAGAATCTTCTACTTCAAAGGTTTCCGGATCCCAAGGTCCGAACATATTTCCTTCTGTAGCCTGCTCTAAGCCGCCTAATTTATAGAAAACAGATCCCGTTACGCTTACAGGCTTGTAATTATCCATACACCATAAGGTAATATCCAAAGCATGGGTTCCGATATCAATCAAAGGCCCGCCGCCCTGCAGCGCCTTATTGGGGAATACGCCCCAGGTGGGAACCGCACGTCTGCGGACTGCATGTGCCTTACCATAATAAATATCACCCAGCTCTCCGGCTTCACAGGTTTTCTTTAAGTTCTGAATCTCCGGACGGAAACGGTTTTGATATCCGATGGTGAACTTCTTGCCGGATTTCTTCCATGCTTCAATCATTTTCTTAGCGTCTTCTGTGCAATGAGCCATGGGCTTTTCACACATAACATGCTTACCAGCCTCAAACGCCGCTACGGTTGCCGGGCAATGAGCCACATTGGGAGTTAATACATGCACCACATCAATATCTGCATCTTTGTACATCTCATTGTAGTCGGTATAAACCTTTGCATCTGCCGTGCCGTATTCCTTCGCTGCCTTTACGGCCCGCTCTTCAATGATATCGCAGAATGCAACAATCTCGCATAAATCAGACATTTTCTTCAATGCCGGCATATGTTTATTGTTAGCAATGCCGCCGCAGCCTACCAGTGCAACCTGTAATTTTCCGTTTTTCATTGTGGAAATCCCTCCTGTTTTTCTTTTACTTAGTCTACCATATAATTGTTTCTTTTTGTAGTGACATATGTCACTATTTTAGCAATTCAATAACTTTTCATTCATTGCTACAAAGTGGCGGAGCTGTTCTTCAGAATCCACCGTTTCATCAAAGTGATGGCCTTCGTATTCACTGGCAATGTAACCCTTGTAGCCTGATTCCCGAATCGTCTTTATAATCTCCTCATAGGGGATGCAGGGATCATGATCATCATTGTCCAGATAGTAGAATTTTCCATGGATATAGAAAATGCAGTCTACATATTCTTTTAACTGCTCAATTCTTCCCGGCGCAGAGAATTTTCCAAACATTTCTTCCGCCGTATGCTTTTCGATTTCGTTAAAATCTCCCTGTTCGATACTTGCCATATCTTTGGAGGTCTTGTGAATCTCAATAATTTCATCCAGCTTTTCTTTTCTGCAGCCAAACTCTATTGCCTGGTTCAGATAAAGCTGATGAGGCATAGTCTGGAAAATACTGAAATCCGGTACAAAGCCCAGAATGCCTTTTCCCTCTCCCCGCATAATTTCAAAATACTCCTGCCATACCGGAACTTCCGGGTGATGGGGATGGTGCATTTCGATGGTCAGCTTCATACCCAATTCCTTACAGAACGGAATCATTTTCCGGAAAATGGCCGGAGAGATGGCGTGCTGGGTACGCACCATAGGAAATCCGGCTTTTTTTGCATAAATCAAATCATTTACGGTATACTGGATAATTTCGTCCTCCGTCAAATCCCGGTCCGTACGGATTCCCATATCCACATACGCGCTCCAGCATACCGGCTCCAGCTCATATTTTTCCAAAAGGCTCTTAAATTCCGCCAACCACTCGTCGGAAGGATAGGGGTATTCCGGCACCATCTGAGCCGCCACAATCTCTACGCCTTTATAGCCCATGTCCCTCGCTTTTTTCAGCACACCTTCCAAATCCAATTTTTCATGGATATATTCTGTGGAAAAGCTATACAGTGAAATTCCTAATTTGATATCCTGGTTCATGGTTCTTCCCTCCTATTTTGCTGTTAAGGTATCGGTCATATCGCTGTCTAATACCAGATACTGGCCAAAGTATCCCGTATAAGGTACGCGGTGCTTCATGAAAACATTAAGGCTATGGGCTCCAGGGGCAATTCCGCCGGATTTCATAACCCGAATCGTAGCTTTCTCACGGACAAACCAGTATTCCTTAAAGCACTCTGGAAGCTCGTCCAGCAAAAACTGTTTGCCGTTTAAGTAAAAATAAATATCTTTAGGGTCAATGGGTTCCCCGTCCATTTTAAAGCGCAAATCCTCGATGCAGCTTAAGAATACGCCCCGATAGGAGGGATACTTAATCTTGAATTCGTAACCTACGGTTACGCCTCCTACAACTACATTTTCAATGTCGTCCTTGCAGATTAAAATTTTGTTATAAGCCTGAAAATCCATACTGTCACTCCTTCTTTTTTGTGCTGGCTGCTCACTTTTGATACTTAAATTATACCGTATACTAGCTATTTTTTTCCATCATTCTGAGAAAAAAGTTTCACTTTCTGAAACATGTCCTTTCACCCCTTTTCTCATATCCCAGGCAAAATTTTCAATTTTCTCTTGACCGTACTGTTACTGTACGGTTTATGATGCTTTATACAGATACTAAACACATGGTGATTGTGAAATTCAAAGTTTGGCTGAATATTCTGACAATATATTTCAAGAAAAGACATTTGCACCATGAAAAT
>CAMNQH010000047.1 GCA_946549035.1 uncultured Lachnospiraceae bacterium
ATTACCATGTCTGTTCTCACTTGTCAACAACTTTTTTCATTTTTTTACATTTTTTTCTGTTTACCGGAAAACTCTCATTTTCCATTTTGAAAAAAACTCTTTCGCATTGCGCGACCGGGTTATATACTATCACCTTTTTTTCCTTCTGTCAACATGTTTTTACAAGTTTTGAAAAATATTTTTTATATCAACTGAATTTACCCTCAGCGGACAAAGAGACACACTTTTGTCTACTGAGGGTAGTTTTATCTTAATGAATAAAATGAACATTTTCCAACAAATGAAAGCTTGAATTTTTCCTCATGCTGTTTTAAAATGAAATCTGTATGGACTACAAATTAATTAATATGAAGTTACGCAGGGAGGTTGCTATTATGATAAAGTGCATTTTAGTAGTCGATGATGATGAAATGAATCTAAAGAGAACAAAAATGATTCTGGAAAAACATTATGAAGTCATTCTCGCAAAGTCAGGCGAGAGGGCGCTGGATCTACTGAAAACCGAAAGAGTTGATCTGATTTTGCTGGATATCGAAATGCCAGGCATGAATGGCATTGAGACATTCGGACGCCTCAAAGGCCGGTATGACCAAATCCCAGTGATCTTCTTAACAGCCTCAGGGGATGAAGACGATGTATTAAGCGCCATTAAATTGGGAGCTGCAAACTACATAAAGAAACCTTTTCTCCCACGTGACTTATTAAAAAGAATTGCAAAGGAGCTGTATGGGAAATGAGGACAGAAGCACAAATAAGTATGCATTTGCTTATGGCTTGCATTGTCAGCGTATTCAGTGCGGTATTGATTTTAATTACCCTCTCTATGTCATGGGAAGCGTGGATCGTTCCGTTAATTTTCTTAGGCTGTTTTATTGTATGGTGGCTTCATATCGGAAGAGTCGGATCGGAAATTTTTTATGAAAACATTTGTGCAGGTCTTCTGCTGGGAGAGTTTTTCTTCCTTGGAGTACATGAATCTACTCTTTTTGACATACCTGCCGTCACCTGCGTCCTGTCTCTGATATTTTCGCTAATGAACAGAAAGCGGCTGTTGTATATAACAGCCGCTTTGTACGTTGGACAGCTATTATATCACTTTCTCTATTTTCATACAATTTCTTGTAATATGAACATTCAGGATAAAATGCGACTGGGGCTCGGAACGGCAATGGCGGCAGGAGCCATAATAGTAGCCAGGTATTGGATCAAGAAAAAAAAGGAAGAAAAGAAACTGTATGAAAATATGCTTGCACAATTAGACGCCGCCGAAAGACATAACGCTGATTTTTTATCAAATGTGTCCCATGAGCTGAGAACCCCTATTAATATGGTAATCGGAATCAGTGAAGTCGCGTTGGAAAAAGAGAACGTCCCTGAAATTCATAAAGATATACTTTCCATACAGTTAGCCGGCAAACGCTTGTCCAGCCAAATCAATAATATTCTTGATTATACAGAAATTGTGGAAGGTACGCTGACTGCAGCTATGGAGAACTACAGCATCACTTCTGTAATCAATGATGTTCTTACGATGACGTCACTGCAAAATAACCGGAAACATTTGGAAATAGTATACGATATTGATCCAAGAATGCCCTCCATTCTAATCGGGGACGCTGAAAAAATATCTCACATACTTAGAATTATTCTGGAAAACTCCATTAAATTTACGGAAGAAGGCGGCATCAATGTCTGTATGGGATTCCGTAAGGAAAGCTATGGCGCCAATCTGATTATAGATATTTACGATACCGGAATTGGGATGACTGCTTCCCAACTCACACAGATGTTTGCCGATTTTTATCAGGCGGATTCCGGAAGCCGCCGTTACACAGGCGGTTTGGGGCTTGGGCTTTCCA
Organism: uncultured Lachnospiraceae bacterium; assembly: GCA_946549035.1. Classification (GTDB taxonomy): domain Bacteria; phylum Bacillota; class Clostridia; order Lachnospirales; family Lachnospiraceae; genus 14-2. Next base: position 1,860 of record CAMNQH010000047.1, read on the forward strand.
TCGCCAACGGACTTTTGCACTGTATGGGCGGTTTTGTACACTTCGAAAGTAAAGAGCAGCAAGGTCTGCAGGTACATATGATTATTCCTCAGGGAGTTGAGGACGATACTCCAAGCATGACAGTTTTAAATACAGAAAAAATCTGTATGGCTTGTTATTTCAGACCTGAAAAATATAAAAGCGACGAAGTAAGAAAATATTATGACAATATGATTCTCCATTTAGTAGAGGGCCTGGGAATTGAGGGATATGAGGCTCACAATTTTGAAGGATTAAAAAAATTACAGCGGGAGCATGAATTAACACACGTGTTTATCGCACAAAGCGAATACGAAGAAAACCGCTCTTATTATGAAGAGATGGCACTGACAACCCGTGTCGCAGTTATTGCGGAAAAAGAATTTACCTTAAATCGGGAAAGCAAGCTGCTGTTAGTCCGCAAACCCTTCTTCGCTCTTCCCATTGTAAACTTACTAAATGGTCAAATAGACGAAAATGAATTTGAAAAATCCCAAATGGTAGAACGAAGGCCGTTTTCTTGTGCGGGAGTCCGGGCGTTGGCAGTAGATGATGAGGAGATGAATCTCGTCGTTGCAAAAGGCGTGTTAGGAAGCTATGGCATACAGGTCGATACCTGCCTAAGCGGAAGGGCGGCAATCAAACGCTGCAGCCAGACCTCCTATGACATTATCTTTCTGGATCACATGATGCCTGGCTTTGACGGTGTGGAAACATTGCGGCGCATTCGTGAAATGAACAACGGCGTCTATCAAGATCTGCCAATTATCGCCCTGACGGCAAATACCATCAGCGGTGCGAGAGAAATGTTTAAAAGCGAAGGCTTTACAGAATTTGTTCCCAAGCCAATAGAGCGATCCGTTTTGGAGAGAGTACTGCGCCGGGTTCTGCCGACACATTGTGTTCCGTACACGAACAATACAACTTTTGGAGAGACTATGGAAGATGAACCTGATTTGGCAAAAGCCGAACTCCAGGAAACAGCTGAGCAAGAAGAACCCTTCTTACCTTACTACGCCCTTATACAAGCCGGCATTGATGTGAAGCTGGGACTAGATTACTGCTCTGGAGAAAAGGACTTCTATTTGGAAATGTTGCGAATGTTTTATGATCAGGCCCATGACAAAAAGGCTGAAATCATGGACTTATACACTTCCACTAATTGGAAAGATTATGCCGTCAAGGTTCATGCCTTAAAAAGCACGTCTCTCACCATCGGTGCACAGCAGCTTTCCGAATGTGCAAAGGCATTGGAGCGGGCAGGAAAAAACAATGATATAACGTATATTCACGAGAATCATCCCCTGCTGTTGGCTATGTACGATACTCTTTGCAACCGCATCGCTGAATTTTTGCATCATGATACCGCAGCAACTTAGCCAGTAAGGTTCTATCGAATAATAACCTTTGGCTACCAAAGGCGTTTTTTACAGGAGGTAGTATAGTGTGTTTCAAAAATGGATTGAAAAATTTTTTGACCATAAAATAAGTCTTCAAGAACGTATGTTCCGCCTTGTGACAGGCATCAGCATGATTGCGTTGATATTTATCTTACTTATGAGCAGATATGCAGCAAATCTTTTTATACTGCCAGTATGCTTGCTCTACATGGGCGCAGTCGTAAAAATCAGTATCCAAAAAGAGCGCATTAACGCAGGCGCTACTGCCATTGTGATACTGCTGCTATTACTTTTTCCAGTCAGCTTTTTCACAGCAGGAGGAGTCTACGGCGGAGCGCCGGAGTGGTTTGTTCTTTGCTTTATCTATATCACAATCGCCCTGAATGGAAAGCGGAAAGCCGTATTTTTCCTGTTGTGTTCTGCTGAGACGTCACTTTGCTATTATATTGCATACCATTATCCTGAATATGTAGTGGCAAACACCCCGGCACAAGCCTATTTTGACTCCGCACGTTCCGTCATTCTTGCAGGAGGACTGACCAGCGCTCTGCTTCTGTTTCAGAATTACCTTTACAAGCAAGAAAACAAAGTTTCCATCCAGCAGAAAAAAGAAATCGAAGAACTCAACCAGGCGGAAAACAATTTCTTTTCCAGCATGAGCCATGAGATTCGCACCCCAATTAATACAATCATCGGCCTGAATGAAATCATTCTGCGAGGAGAAATTTCAGAAGACGTTGCAGAGAATGCCAGAAATATACAAGGCGCCAGCAAAATGCTTCTTACGCTCATCAACGATATCATGGATTCGTCCAAACTTAAATCCGGTAAAATGGAAATTATCAACGTTTCCTATGAAACAGAAGAACTTTTTTCTGAAATTATCAATATGATATGGATCAAGGCAAAGGAAAAAGGATTGGAATTCCGACTGCAGGTGGACGCTTCCATTCCAAGTATGCTTTGCGGAGACGAGGTTCGAATTAAACAGATCTTAATCAATCTGCTGAACAATGCGGTGAAATATACCAGCGAAGGAACCGTTACACTTTCCGTCAGATGTGAACGTCTCGGCCCCAACAAAGTACGAATCTGGTATTCTGTGGAGGATACGGGACAAGGGGTAAAGAAAGAGAATATTCCGTATCTGTTTAACGCCTTTAAACGGGTGGAAGAAAAGAAAAACCGCCACATTGAAGGAACCGGGCTAGGTCTTAACATCTCCCGGCAGCTTGTAGAATTAATGGGCGGCCAAATCAGCGTAAACAGCGTATACACCAAGGGGTCGACTTTTATTGTATCTTTGGATCAAGACATTGTAGACGACAAAGAACTAGGAACCTTCACTTTGGCTTCCCGGTCAAAGGTTGAGGAAGAGGAACGATACCATCAGAGCTTTGAAGCGCCGGAAGCTCATTTGCTGGTAGTAGACGACAATGACATTAACCTGATTGTGGTATGCAAACTCCTTTCCAATACGAAGCTTCAAATTGACACGGCTTCCAGTGGAGAGGAATGCCTAAGGCTCACCCAGACGCATCATTATGACGGTATTTTGATGGATCACATTATGCCGGAAATGGATGGCATCGAATGTCTTCACGCCCTTCGTACACAGACAGGGGGATTGTGCAGAGATGTGCCTGTAATCGCACTGACAGCCAATGTAGGAAACGACAATCAGCTTCTGTATCGAAAAGAAGGATTTAGCGGATATCTGGCAAAGCCCGTCAACGGAGCCTTACTGGAAGCGGCCGTGTTAAGCATACTCCCCAAAAAGCTTGTGAAACTCAGCGAGGGCGTCAATCAGTCAGAAATCGGAAAGGATATACTGATTTTTGAGCAGGCCCATAAGGTATCCATTATGGTTACGACAGACAGCGTATGCGATCTTCCGGAATCTCTCAAAAAGGAATTCAGCATTTCCGTATGTCCTTACTATGTAAGGACCGATCAGGGACGCTTTTTGGACGAACTGGAACTGAAAGCAGATGAACTATTGATGCACATAGCCAACGGAAAATACGGCTCCTCCGAGCCTCCCGATGTGATAGACTATGAACATTTTTTTGCGGAGAAGCTTACGGAAGCTCAGAATGTAATTCATATTACCATGGCAAAACACGCCAGCCAAGGATATCAAAATGCCGTGGAGGCAGCCAAATCTTTTGAAAACGTCACGGTACTTGACTCCGGACTTCTTTCCAGCAGTATGGGGATTACGGTACTGTATGCCGCCTCCATGGCGCAAAACCACGCCTCAAAAGAGGAAATCATAGAAACGGTAAAAAAACTCCGGCGCTACATCTCCTCCGCATTTATCATTGACAGTACCCACATGATGTGCCGTGCGGGAAAAATATCTAAAAGGACGCAGATTCTTTGCGACGCATTGCTGTTACATCCGATTATTGTTCTTCGGAAACGAAAAATGGCGGTGGGCAGTGTAAAGATGGGAAGCTTTGAACATGTGACGAAAAGCTATATTCGAAAGGTTCTTATGAATCCGCGAAATGTTGACAAACGTATTTTATTTATTACCTACGCCGGAATGGACGAACGGAGCCTTTCCTACATTCAAGAATTAGTAAAACAATATTGCCCATTTGAAAGGGTTTATCTCCAGAAAGCATCTGCGGCCATTTCCAGTAATTGCGGGCCAGGCTCCTTCGGTCTTCTGTTTATGAAAAAGAACGACGCGGTTATCTCATTTTCTTCCTCCTCAAAAACAGAAATGTCGCTTTAATCGTAAAAACTGCTGTGAATCTTCTTTCCAAAAGATCCGCAGCAGTTTCTTGTCTGCAATACCCGAAACGATACTATTTTCCCTGTTCTTCTATCAGCTTCACAATCCGGCTGGTGCCCAGTCTGGACGCGCCAAGAGATAAGAAGCGCCAGGCATCCTCTAAAGACCCAATCCCTCCGGCCGCTTTAATTTTTACATTCTCTCCTACATGTGCCGCAAAAAGCGACACGTCGTCAAAAGTAGCCCCTTGTGTCGAAAATCCGGTGGAAGTCTTAATATAATCCGCTCCGGCCCTTGTAACTACCTTACACATTTCTATTTTCTCTTCCTCCGTCAAAAGGCAGGTCTCAACGATTACTTTTAAAATAAAATCACCGCAAACCGTCTTAATCGTCCGGATCTCATTTTCTACCTGATCATACTTTCGTTCCTTTACCCATCCGATATTGATCACCATATCAATTTCAGAAGCCCCGTTTTCAATGGCGTCTTCCGCTTCAAATACTTTTGTTTCCGTAGTCTGATATCCATTGGGAAAGCCGATTACCGTACACACAGGTATTTCTCCCTGGAGATAATCTGCCGCTTGTTTTACAAATGAAGGCGGAATACATATAGACGCCGTTGCGTATGTTTGAGCCTCCTGACATATCTTTTGAATCTCCTCCCAGGTTGCCCCTTGGGTCAGCAAAGTATGATCTACCGCTGATATAATTTTTTTCAGATCCATATTAACTCCTCCCTCTTCCTTCCTACCCTGCGATTTTTCCGGTAAGAAGTAAATTAATCGCCTCTTTTACATTGGAAACACCTATTAATTGAATTCCCTTCAAATCCTTCACCGCATCCATACATACCGCCGGCAATATGCATACCTCAAAGCCCAGTTTTTTTGCCTCCGCCGCCCTTTGCCTTGGCATACTCACAGCCCGCACCTCTCCGCTTAGTCCCACTTCTCCGAAGCAAATCGTCTTTTCCTCCACCGGACGATCCCTGAAGCTGGAAAAAAGAGCCAGAACAATCCCTAAATCAATCGCTGGTTCATTCATTCGAATGCCCCCCGCAATATTAATATAAGCGTCGCTGGCAGACAGGGAAAGGCCCACACGCTTCTCCAGTACAGCCATCAGCAGATTCACCCGATTTAAGTCTGTACCTGCGGCGGTTCTTCTGGGAATTCCAAAGCTGCTTTTACATACCAGAGCCTGTATTTCCAACAGCATAGGGCGGGTTCCTTCCATGGAGCAGGCTGCCACAGAGCCGCTGGCTCCCTGAGGCCTGCCGCTGAGCATTACCTCTGAAGGATTTTCCACCTCCTGCAGCCCCGTATCGCACATTTCAAACACTCCGATTTCATTGGTGGATCCAAAACGATTTTTTACTCCCCGGAGGACACGATAGAGCGCATGGCGGTCCCCTTCAAAATATAAAACCGTATCTACCATATGCTCCAACACCCTAGGCCCTGCTACCACGCCTTCCTTCGTGACATGGCCCACAATAAATACGGCAATTTCTTTTTCCTTGGCAATCCTCATTAAAACACCGGTAGCCTCCCGTACCTGGGAAACACTTCCCGGAGCCGACGAAATCTCTTCCCGGTACATGGTCTGTATAGAATCAATAATCACTGCCTGAGGACGGTGACGCTCCATGACGCCGGCAATCAAGTCGAGATTCGTCTCGCACAGCAAGGTCAGCCGTTTCGTAAATGTCCCGATGCGTTCCGCCCGCATTTTAATCTGGTGAAGGGATTCTTCCCCGGAAATATATAGTACCTCATGTTCCTGGGAAAGCTTCTGGCATACCTGCAGCAGCAGCGTAGACTTTCCAATCCCTGGATCGCCTCCGACTAATACTAAAGAGCCAGGTACAACTCCCCCTCCCAGCACCCGGTCTAACTCCCCAAATCCTGTAGAAATACGTTCTTCCTGCCTGGACTCGATCTGAGAAAGGGATACCGGACGAAGCGCCTCCTTGGCTTCTTGAGAAAGCCTGGTCTTATCCAAAGCTTTTTTGTCTACCAATTCCTCTGTCATCGTGTTCCATTCTCGGCATCCCGGGCACTGCCCCATCCATTTTGACGACTCATATCCGCAATTTTGGCAAAAATAAGCCGTCACAGATTTCCCTTTTGCCATTGGCACACCTCTTCTTCTATTAAAAAAGAACTGTCCCGGGACACGAAAAAAATATCGAACATGCCCCTGGGAACAGCCCTTCGTTATGTTACATGCTTTTTACTATTTTAACGGACACCGGAGAATCTTCGCTTAATTCCACACTTAAACTCAGCTTCCCGCCCAAATTTGTCTTCATATTTCCTATATTGGCATCCCCCACAAACACCTGGTATTCTGTCTCTTCCTGAAGCTCCAGTGTAATCTGCGCGTCCTCTGCCCCTTCTACCTGAAAGGACATCTCTTTATCCGTTGCTTTCAAATTCAAAACCGTCGTGCCGGGAACCGACTCATACACAAACATGCCGTTTTTCTCTAATTTGGTAATCTCCCGAAAGGTTTTTACCTTGTATAAGTCGCCATTGTGTTCAAAATTATCTGCTTTAGATTTGGCTGCCAACTGATAATTGCCAAAGCTGATGGAGCCGTCCGGCTGCGTACAGATTAAATTTTCAATTACTGACATTTCATTTTCCTCCTGCCTTTTCGTACATTCTATCATGCATCTGTGATTCATGATCGCCATTCGCCGTTCGTCGAACATGCAGGCATGCTCTCCTCACTAACGCTCATTATATCTTAATTCAAGACATTTTACCAGAGTAATTTGTCATTTTGTCAGGAAACAAATCTCTTTTTTGCGAATCGTCACATCCACCGTATCTCCGGAATGTATGGTTCCTTCCAAAATCTCTTCAGACAGGGGATCCTCTAACCTGGTCTGAATCATCCGGCGCAAAGGACGAGCGCCGTATTTGGGATCGTAGGCTTTCTCTGCAATGTATGTCTTTACCGAATCCCGGATATTCAATTCAATGCCCATTTGAGACTTGCAGCGTTCCACTAACGTCCTGGTCATTAATGTGACAATGCGTTTCATATGCTCTTTGCCAAGGGCATGGAACACAATGGTCTCGTCAATCCGGTTTAAAAATTCCGGTTTAAAAATCCGCCTGACCTCTTCCATAACGCTTCCCTTCATCCGTTCGTAATCCTGCTTACTGTCCTCTTCGGAAGCAAATCCCAGCCGCTTGGGCTCAATAATAGACTGGGCTCCTGCATTGGAGGTCATAATAATTATGGTATTTTTAAAATTCACTTTATGGCCATGGGCGTCTGTAATATGCCCGTCATCCAGTACCTGTAGCAAAATATTAAAAACATCCGGATGGGCTTTTTCAATCTCATCCAACAGCACTACGGAGTAGGGATTTCGACGCACTTTTTCACTGAGCTGCCCGCCCTCTTCGTATCCTACGTATCCCGGAGGCGATCCGATCATCTTAGAAACGCTGTGCTTTTCCATATATTCCGACATGTCAACCCGAATCATGGATTGTTCATTTCCAAATACTGCTTCCGCCAGCGCTTTGCAAATCTCTGTCTTTCCCACACCGGTAGGACCCAAAAATAGAAAAGAACCAATGGGGCGATTGGGATCTTTTAATCCCACACGTCCTCTCCGAACTGCCTTTGACACGGCTGCTACGGCCTCTTCCTGTCCAATCACCCTCTTATGCAGTGTTTTTTCCAGTTTTCGCAATCGCTCCGATTCCCCTTCTTCTAATCGTTTCACAGGAATCTTAGTCCAACTGGATACCACCGCTGCAATCTGTTCTTCATCCACAGAAAGCTTTTGTTTTGTCTTTTCCTTTTCATACTTATTTTTTGCTTTATGGTATTTTTTTTCTATCTCTTCCTTCTCCTGCTTTAAAGCAGACGCATGGACAAACGCCCCCTCTTCTAGGGCCTTTTCCAAACGTTCTTCCGCTTCCTCAAGAGACGATTTCAGCTCCCGTAACACTGCCGGTATGCGAAAACCTGCCAATCGTACCCGGGAGGAAGCCTCATCAATTAAATCAATCGCCTTATCCGGCAAAAAGCGATCGTTAATATAGCGATCCGCCATCTTGGCAGCCGCTTCTATAGCCTCGTCCGTAATTACCACCTGATGATGATCCTCATATTTTCCCCGCAGTCCCTTTAAAATCAAAACCGTTCCCGGCACATCCGGTTCTTCAATGGAAACAGGCTGAAATCTACGCTCTAGGGCTGCGTCTCGTTCTATATATTTCCGATATTCTTCGATGGTAGTAGCGCCAATCAGCTGCAGCTCTCCCCGGGCAAGAGAGGGTTTTAAAATATTAGACGCATCAATAGCCCCCTCCGCTCCTCCGGCTCCGATTACCGTATGCAGCTCATCCAAAAACAGTAAAATATTTCCGGCCTCCGTGACTTCACGGATCACCTTTTTAATGCGTTCTTCAAACTCTCCCCGGTATTTGGAGCCCGCTACCATACCGGCTAAATCTAACGTCACCACGCGTCTTCCCTCTACGGTTTCCGGCACCGTACCGTCGACAATCTTTTGAGCCAGCCCTTCCGCAACGGCAGTCTTGCCTACTCCGGGCTCTCCAATCAAGCAAGGATTATTTTTGCCTCTTCTGCTTAAAATCTGAATGACACGCTGAATCTCTTCTTCTCTTCCAATCACCGGATCTAATTTTCCCATCCGGGCCAACTGGGTCAAGTCCCTGGAATATTGATCCAAAGTCGGGGTTGCATTTCCCTCTCTTCTGGCCTTGGAAGCCTTCAGCCCCTCCTTCATAGCAGCAGCATCCTGCCCCATAGCCGTCATCGTATCAATATACATCTTTTTTCCGTTAATTCCCAAAGTGTTTAAAAGACGCGCCGCTACACATTCCGGCTCTTTCAAAATAGCGATCAGAAGATGCTCCGTTCCCACCAGGGACGCTCCTGCATGTTCTGCTTCCTGTTGCGCCTCTTCCAACACCCGATAAGCCCTGGGACTGTATCCGTCCCGTTCCAGAATCGCCACGTCTTCCCCCGGGGCAATCAAATCTCGAATCAGCTCTAAAAGCTTCTTCTCATCTACGCCGTAATCCCGCAGGATATTTGCGGCCACACCGGTGCGTTCCTTGAGCAACCCCATCAGGATATGCTCTGTTCCGATATAATTGTGATGCATTTTCTGGGATATCTTTTCTGCAAGTTCCAAAGCTCTGGCCGCTTTGCCTGTATATTCCCTGTGCATGTAAAAGTCCTCCTGTTACCTTCTTTATTGACCTCTCTTCTCCATATCTTCAAAAATACCTCTTACCATCTGGTGTACCTCTTCTTCAGATACCCCTTTGCATACAGCTCTGGCCAAATCTACCCGAAGATTCGTCTGCAGCTCTTTTACCGCCTGAAGCTTATCTACGTCCAGAGCAATCACTGCTCCTTTCCTTCTGTCCAGGCGGATAAATCCCTCCTGCTTCAAGACGCTGTAAGCTTTATTCACCGTGTGCATATTAATTCCCACCCGGTCTGCAAGCTGCCGGACGGACGGAAGCGAGTCTCCTTCCTGGTATTGGTTCATGGCAATTCCAATAATAATCTGGTTCCTCAGCTGAATATAAAAAGCCTCTTCGCTGTTAAAGTCAATCTCAATAAACATGATATCACCTGTCTTTTGTTATACCCATAATAACACAGATGGAATTAAAGGTCAATCCCGGCAGGCATTGCCCTATTTACTGCTGTCTCCCCACCCTTAGTTGGCTACTACAGGTCGTCCAGGTCGATAAACTCAATTTCTTCCGGATTTTGGGATACCTTTTTAGGCTCCTCCAAAGCTTTTGGTAATTCTTTTTCCTCTTTGACAACTTTCCCTGGCTTATTCGGCAAAGGATCCCGGATGATTTCATCGTCCAGCCAGTCTTCCTCCTGCTCTAAAAAAGCTTCCGAAAAAACCTTTTTTTTCTTCCGGGTCTTTTTTTCAGGTATCTTCTCCTCTTCCCAGTCTATGTCTTCTGATCTTTTTCGTTTCAGAAATACAAACAAATTCATGCAAAGAATTGCAAGGACGATAATTATAAATCCCAATATGGCAATTATTTTTCTGGAAAAGGATTTTTCCGCTTTATATTTCTCTTCTAACTGGGTCATCCCCTGCTGTAAAGCCGTAATCTTCTGCTCATACTCTTCCTGTCCCATAGTCTCTTCCGGCTTTTCTCCATTATCCTTGGAAGTATCCGGATTCTTCCCATCCGTTCCTGGCTCGGTTTCCCCTGCCGGCTCTTTGGGCGCATCCGAATTCTCCGAGTCTCCAGGAGTCTGAGGCGCATCTGCTCCGTCTCCGCTGGATTCGCCTGCACCTTGTTCTTGCCTTGTAACAGTAATATTATATACCACCCTGGCTCCGTTCTCTGCTTTTACCGTAATGGCAATGCGGTTCTCCCCTACCTCCAACTGGCTATTTCCAATAATATCCTCCACCTCTGCACCGCTATTGGAAGTTTTTGCATTTACGTCAACACTGGTAACGTCATAGGGCACCTGAGCCGTATATTCCGTCACACCATAGGTGAGCGCCGGGGATAATTCCCCCGCCGATAAGGTTAAGGAAGAAAGACTGTTATCACCAGATTTATTCGCGTTATCCTCTCCGCCGCCTGCTGTGATAGTCACTCCTGCTGGCACCATACTGCTTAAGGATTCCTGACTGTCCTTTAGCTTCCCGTTGCTCCCTGATACCTGCACTTTACTACTTCCTGGGGCAATGACTTTTAACGTAATTGTAACGGTATTGCCGCTGGCATTTACTTTGCCTCCTTCTCCCTCGGAATAATAAGCGTCGCAGCTCACAAAAGAAAATATGCCGGCGTCATAGGTAAATTCCATATCGGCAGTCGCCGCCTCTCCTCCGGAGCCTTCCGCATGCAATGTCACGGTAAGATTACTGCCTACGTCAACCTCCAGACTGGATACTGCAATGGACAACTTGCCATCGGCTCCATAGACTTTCATAGAAGCTGTAAAGCATAAGGATATACAGATACATAACATCACCGCCATCGGAATAATACGTATTTTATGGTCTTTCATCATAGTCCCCTTCTGTAAAAAGATAATATTTAAGATATAAGAGAAACAAAAATGCCGGATATCTCCATCCTTACGACCATTATAGATATCCAGCCTGATTCTTGTCAACGATAATATACGAAAGATTTTCTTAAAGGTTTCTGGAATCCCCCAGATATGTACAAAAGGAAACAGAAGGGCGCTGCCGTCCTTCTGTTCATTCCTATGCCGGATTAATCCTGGGCAATGATTTCTTTTTTGTTATAAGAGCCGCATGCTTTGCAAACTCTATGGGGCATCATTAACTCTCCGCACTTGCTGCATTTTACTAAGTTTGGAGCAGTCATCTTCCAGTTCGCCCTTCTTTTATCTCTTCTTCCTTTAGAAGATTTATTCTTGGGACAAATAGGCATTGGTCACACCTCCTTAAATTGGTTAAATATATCCTGGATTGCCGCCATTCTTGGATCCAGCTCAGTCCTTTGGCATTGACATTCTTCCAGGTTCAGATTTGTTCCGCAATTCTTACAAATGCCTTTACAATCTTCCCTGCACAAAACCTTCATGGGCCAATTCACCAATATCTCTCCAAAAATAAGTGTATCTACATCCAGATCGGTTCCTATCATATAGTCTGCGTCTTCCAGTTCTTCCACATCCTCCGACAAAAACTTAGCCAAATCAATCTCCTTGGAAATCTCAATGGGAAAGGATACAGGCACTTGCGTCAGACAGCGGCTGCAGGAAATCCCAACCGTGACCTCTGTCCTGCCCATAATCTTCAGCTGCTTATGCTCCACATTGGCCACAGACAACGCGAACGGAGCCTTCCTCAGTACCGGAAACGCTCCCATCCCGGCATCAAAAGAAGATAGTCCCAGCGTTACATCCACAGACATTTCTTTATTCTTATTGGAAATAATCTCTGATACATCTACTTTCATGGCAATCTCCTGTCCACACTTGCTCTATTATACCTACTTGGGTACTATTTGTCAATTCAATTTTGCGGTTTCCTTTTTACTTTTTTACCAGAGCCAATGTCTCTCTTGCAATCGCCAGTTCTTCATTGGTAGGCAGACAGTATACTTTTATTTTAGAATCCGCCGTAGAAATCAAACGCTCTTCGCCTCGAACTTTGTTCGCCTCATCGTCAATCTCCACGCCCATAAATCCTAAATAATCGCAAATAGCCTTTCTGGTATCCGGCCCGTTCTCGCCTACGCCTGCCGTAAAGCAGATTACATCTACGCCGTTCATAGCCGCTGCATAAGCGCCGATATATTTTGCTACCCGGTATTCAAAGGCTTCCAAGGCGCGAACTCCTGCGTGGTCGCCCTTTTCTGCCGCCGCTTCCAGATCCCTGAAATCGCTGGAAATGCCAGATACGCCGAATACGCCGGATTTCTTATTCAGAATCTCCATAATCTGATAGATATCCTTGTCCTCTTTCTTGGCAATATATTCCATAACTCCCGGATCAATATCCCCAGAACGCGTTCCCATTAAGAGACCCTCTAAGGGCGTTAATCCCATGGAAGTATCCACAGATTTTCCGTCTTGTACCGCGCATACAGAAGCGCCGTTGCCAAGATGGCATACAATTGTTTTTAACTGGTCGTAGGGCCTGCCTGCCAGTTCCGCCGCCCGCTTGCTTACATAGCTGTGAGATGTTCCGTGGAAACCGTATCTTCTGACTTTGTACTTGTCATAATATTCATAAGGAAGTCCATACAAATATGCTTTTTCCGGCATTGTCTGATGGAATGCGGTATCAAATACCCCTACCATAGGAACCCCCGGCATCAACTCCTGACATGCCCGAACACCAATTAAATTGGCAGGATTGTGAAGAGGCGCCAGGTCATTGCAGCTTTCTACCGCCGCAATCACTTCTTCCGTAATTACGGTAGAGCATGCGAACTTCTCTCCGCCATGCACCAGACGATGCCCTACAGCGCCGATTTCATCCAGGCTCTTGATTACGCCCGTCTTCTCATTTACCAGGGCATCCAGCACCATCTGGACAGCCTGAGTATGGCCCGGCATATCTGCCAGTGTCTTCTCTTTCTCTCCTCCTGCCGGTTGATATACAAGCTGGCTTCCTTCGATTCCAATTCTTTCACAGAGCCCTTTTGCCAATACGGCCTCTGTCTCAGCATTGATTAGCTGAAATTTCAGAGAAGAGCTTCCACAGTTGATTACCAATACGTTCATATGCTTTTCCTTCTTTCTTTTTAATAATGCCACGATGTCATACCCCTAGGCTGCTTTTATTATAAACGAATCCCGTACTTGAAACAAGGGTCAGATTGTAAATTTATCCAGAATTTTCCCCAAAAAACGCTCCTGCTTGACGGCGGGATGCCCTTTTGATAGAATGCAGTCAGAAACCATGGTTTCGCTCTTTTAAAGCAATCACCTAAATTAAACCAACACGGAAAGGAACCATTCATTGAAAACAACAGGTATTATTGCAGAATACAACCCCTTTCATAACGGACACCGTTACCAAATCGAAACATTGCGCAGCGCTTATCATCCCGACTATGTGATTATCGCTATGAGCGGCGATTTTCTGCAGCGGGGGACGCCTGCCCTAATGGATAAATACGCCAGAGCCAGGATGGCTCTGTTACAGGGGGCAGATCTGGTTTTAGAGCTCCCTGCCTGCTTCGCCACAGCCAGCGCTGAACTCTTTGCCCTGGGGGGGATACTTTTATTCCAAACTACAGGCCTTGTATCTTCTATCTGTTTTGGAACAGAAAGCCAGGATATTTCAGGTATTTCAGCTCTCGCCCGGCTTTTGTCCCAGGAACCGGACTGGTATCGGGACGCCCTTACTTCTTATTTAAAACAAGGACTCTCGTTTCCTGCCGCCCGGGCCATGGCATTGCCAGAATATGAAAGCCTGCTGCATTCTCCCAACAATATTCTGGCCATTGAATACTGTAAAGCCATGATTTCTCTAAATGCAAGCTTTACCCCCATTCCGGTTCCCAGAACCGGCAGCGGATATCATGATACAAAGCTTTCTTCTCCGTTTGCCTCTGCCAGCGCCATCCGAAAAGAATTACACAATTGGATATCAGGGGATGCTCCGAACAAATTTCCTCCGTCGCTTGCAGACGTGCTTCCAGCCGATTCTTACCGCAGTATGAAAGAATATTGCCAAAAGCTTCCGTTTTTATGGGAAGATGACTTTTCCCTGCTGCTGCATCACCGCCTGCTGCTGGAGACGGAACGTTCTCTGCTTAATTGTTCTGACATGACAAAATCTTTGGCCAACCGCATTCTCGGCAAACGAAGAGCGTTTCTTTCCTGGAGCAGCTTTTGTGCTTCTTTAAACAGCAAGGATATGACTTATGCCAGAATCAGCCGCATCCTTACCCACCTGCTTTTGCATATTACAGACAGTCAAACCGGGCCTTACTTAAATCCTTCCCAAAGACCTTCTGCTCTTCCTTATCTGCGGGTTCTTGGATTTAAAAAATCTTCCTCCGGCCTGCTCGCGCGTCTAAAAGAAACTGCCAAGGCTCCTGTCATTACTTCTCTGTCTGCCGCAGAAGCATCGTTAAAACCAGAAGGCCTTACCATGCTCACTACGGATGTATTTGCGTCTGACTTATACCGCAGCGTTCAGATCTCCCGCACACAAAAGCCCTGCCCCAATGAATACGCCCGCAGGCTTTTAACCCTTTGATTCTGCTCCTGCTTCCTTCACCGAAAACACAATATGAGGCATATCCACTCCGCGGTAATGTTTCACAAACATATCCACCGGCTTCATCCCATTTCTCTTTGCAACATTTTGAGAAGGAATATTGTTGTCCCTTATAATAGAAAATACCTCCTTTGCATGAAGCACCCCAAAGGCATATTCCTTACAGGCTCTTGCCGCCTCTATGGCGTATCCCTGGTGCCAGTACTCTTTACGGAATAAATAACCAATTTCAATCACCTGTTTCCCCCAAACCTCCTGCATCGTTAAACCGCATTGGCCAATCATTTCCCCGTCTTCCTTACGAATCACAGCGCACAATCCAAACCCATCCTCCCGGTAACGGGTCATCTGCTTATCCAGCCAGTTTTGAACCTCCTGATCACGAAACGCCCCCTCATATGCATACATTACCTCATCATCCTGCAAAATTTTGCAGAGATCCTTATAATCTTTAGAAACCATATTTCGTAAAATCAGACGTTCTGTTTCTGTAAAAATTATATTCTCTTCCATGCTTCTTCTCCTTTTCTTCTATTGACAAATAAATGATTGTGAAACTCAAAACTTAGCTGAATATCCTGACAATATATTGTCAGAACTATAGATTTTTCCATTTTCTGGCCGATATTATTGGTAACAGGCATAACGCCAAAAATCAGCCACGGATGGCCCATAGAAAAGGAGGTTCCTGTTCATGAAGATTGCATCTTCAACTGTCCAAATGACGTCTGCTCGCAGCTATGCCGCCATCTCAAAGACGACAAGCAAAACAAGCACACAAAGCATTCTTATGTCTCCTTCAGGGGGACTGCCCTTCTCCCACACAAATCTGGGAGTCCATCCGAAAAAGGAAGGAAAAGGGGACAGCTTCCATTGGGAGAACCAAGCGTTTTCCGCCCCCAATATCCGAAGCGCCGCAGATACCCAAAACAGCAAAACCCTAGCCCAAATTCAGGAGGAATCTTTAGATTACCTGATGATGCTTTTCTTCGGAAAAACGCCAAAATCTTTTGCCCCCAGCCAATCTTCCAATCCCGCCCAGGGACTGGTAACTCAGACTACAGAAACATATACCTTCCATCATGAAGAGGAACATACTTCCTTTTCTACCACGGGAACCGTTGTAACCTCCGACGGCCGAGAGCTTTCTTTTCAAATAGAAGTGGGCATGAGCCGTTCCTTTACCGAGGAAACATACAACCGGACCCAGCAGCTTGCCACCACGGTATTCTGTGATCCGCTGGTCATTAATCTGGACACGGATATTGCAGAAGTCTCTGACCAGAAATTTTATTTCGATTTAGATGCAGACGGCCATAAAGAAGCCATTTCCACATTAGGCCCTGGCAGCGGATTTTTAGCCCTGGACAAAAACGGCGACGGAAAAATCAACGACGGCAATGAGCTGTTCGGAGCCAAAAGCGGAAACGGCTTTGCAGACTTGGCAAAATATGATTCCGACGGAAACGGATGGATTGACGAATCCGACGCCATTTTTGACAAGCTTTTAATCTGGACCAAGGACAAACAGGGGCGCGACGTTCTCTGCGGCCTTGGAAAAGCAGGCGTTGGCGCAATCTATTTGGGAAATGCATCTACGGAATTTTCAATGACCGGAAAAGATCCGCATCAGGTGAATGCCCGGATACGAAAAACCGGCATTTTCTTATATGAAAACGGCATGGCCGGAACCATACAGCACGTAGATTTAGCAAAATAAACTACTGCCTGTAATAACGCAAAAAATCTCTGAGATTATCCATGGCGTCTTTAAGCACCTCTATTCTGGGCAAATATACCACCCGGAAATGATCCGGCTGCTTCCAGTTAAAACCACCGCCATGGATAATCAAAAGTTTTTTCTCTCTCAGCAAATCCAATGCAAACTTCTCATCGTTCTGAATATGGAACCGTTCTATATCAATTTTGGGAAAAATATAAAATGCAGCCTTAGGCTTTACCGCACTGATTCCCGGGATATCATTTAACGCTTGATAAATATATTCTCTTTGTTCGTACACCCTTCCTCCAGGAACAATGTAATTGGTCACGCTTTGATATCCCCCCAGGGCAGTCTGCACAATGGATTGGGCAGGCACATTGGAGCATAGTCTCATATTAGAAAGCATATTCAAGCCTTCCATATAATCCTTTGCAATTCTTTTATTCCCGCTTAACACCATCCACCCAATTCGAAAGCCCGCAATCATATGGGACTTGGACAAGCCGCTGAATGTAACGCAGAATAAATCCGGAGCCAGGGAAGCGATAGAAACATGCTCTTCCCCATCCATTACCAGGCGGTCATAGATTTCATCGGAAAAAATAATCAACTGGTGCTCTCTTGCAATTTCCACAATTTCCTGAAGCACCTCTCTGGGATACAGAGCTCCTGTGGGATTATTCGGGTTGATAATAACAATGGCCTTGGTCTGGCTTGTTACTTTTTTCCGAATATCCTCCAGATCCGGATACCACTCCGCCTGCTCGTCACAGATATAGTGAACCGCTTTTCCCCCCGCCAATGTGACGCAGGCCGTCCACAGCGGATAATCCGGCGCCGGCACAAGGATTTCGTCCCCGTTATCCAGCAGAGCGGACATGCTAAAATTAATCAGCTCGCTGACCCCGTTTCCGGTGTAAATATCCTCAATGGCCAGATTGGGTATCTTTTTGATCTGCGCATACTGCATAATTGCCTTTCGGGCGGAAAAAAGTCCCTTGGCTGCCGAATAACCTTCACATTCCGTAAGCTGCCTTTGCATATCATAGATCACTTCATCCGGTGTACGGAATCCAAAAGGCGCCGGGTTTCCAATGTTCAATTTTAATACATTGGTTCCGTTCTCTTCCATTCTTGTAGCCTCATCCACCACAGGCCCTCTCACGTCATACAATACGTTTTCTAATTTCGATGACTTTTTAAATTCTCTCATGGATGTTCCTCCCTTATGCTCCCCTACTTCTGTATTTTCGTTTTCCATCTTTTCTTCCTTTGGCAGGCACTGGCCATACAGCCAATCTACATCCACCTGGAGCAGACGGGCCAGAAACTGTCCAATATTTTTCCTGGGAACTGCTTTCCCGCTGACATATTGGCTCATCTGGCTCTTTCCCAGCTTAATTTCCGCCTGTTCCGCCGCCCGGAGGAAATCTACCTGCTTCAGATTTCGGCTATTCATGGCCGAATTCAGCCGTTCGGCAAATGTACAATCTCCCATGATGTATCTCCCACTTATCGTTTACAAAAGTTCATTTTTTCACAGGAATTATATCACACTCTTACAAAAAGTTCAATATTTTTCATAAGTTTATTTTTTTGTTGGTTCATTTTTATATGCAGTCCCGAAACAGAAATGAACTTTTTCTCATTTACTTTCCAACACAAAAAGGCGCAAAACCGAACCAATCCTGGTCCGGCTTTGCGCCCTAAAATGCGGATGAGGGGACTTGAACCCCTACGCCTCGCGGCACAAGAACCTAAATCTTGCATGTCTGCCAATTCCATCACAGCCGCACATTGCCCTATTCAAATGTAACATCATATCCTTCTGGTATTCTGCAAATACAAAGATACAACGTATAAAGTCTAACTCAGATTCCTTCGATTGTCAACCCTGAAATTTCCAAACTGCCCCTCTTGGCTTGGCTCTCATTCATTTTACAGTATTTCCTGCAACAACAGGCTTCTATATCCCCATTCGATACTTCCATTTTCCTCTCAGAAACCGCTGCAGCAGCAAAAGACAACGGCAAATATTATCAATTACCATCATCGTCCAAACGGCCTCCAGCCCCAAATGCAGCAGATGAATCATCACCCAGGTTCCTCCGATTCGAATTCCCCACATGGTAATCAAAGAATATACAAAGGGCGCTTTGGTATCTCCCATTCCATGAAAAGTCCCTTCCAGAATCACCAAAATACCGTATATCGGCTCTGATACCGCCACAATCCTCAGTACCCTCGCCCCCAGACGAATTACTTCCGGATCCGGAGTAAAAATCCCCACCAGCCTATGGGCGTTGAGAAGCAAAATAATTCCTGCTCCCAGCATAAGCAGACATGTAATTCCTCCAATCCATCCGGCCGTTCGTTTTACTTTATCCTCTTGCTTCTGTCCAAGGGCGTTTCCAACCAAGGTAGAAGCAGCCGATTGAAACCCATAGCCCGGTATATAAAAAGCCTCTTCCGCCTGCAGCGCTATAGAATGAGCCGCAAATGGAATCACCCCTAATTTTGCCACAAGAGAAGCAAATGTCACATGGCCAAGACACAATACTACCCGCTCCATGGCTACCGGAACCCCAATAAACAGGCAGTCTTTACATACTTTTCCGTCAAAATGGAGCCCTGTTTTCCCAATCCGAAACGCATCATTCCTA
Organism: uncultured Lachnospiraceae bacterium; assembly: GCA_946549035.1. GTDB lineage: Bacteria > Bacillota > Clostridia > Lachnospirales > Lachnospiraceae > 14-2. The sequence goes on from CAMNQH010000047.1 coordinate 21,183, forward strand.
ACATAACGCCAGAACATCAGGCATCCTCCCACTACAAAGGAAACAGCTGTGGCTACGGCAGCACCCCGAATTCCCCATCCGGCTCCCCATATGGGGATCCCCAAAATGCTTCTGGAGGGATAAATCAAGAAAAAATTTAAGACTACATTCACCAGGTTCATACAAAGATTCATTAACATTGGCGTTTTCATGTCCTGAACTCCCCGCAAAGCAGAAGACAAAATCAAAACCGCCGTGCGAAACAACAGAGGCATGGAAATAATTCCAAAATACAAAGACGCATCCTTACGAATGGATACATCCGCCCCTAGCCACCCCGGCAAAAAGGGCGCAATTACAACGCCAATTACCGTCAATACGCCTCCAATAAAAAGCGTTAAAAAAAACGCCTGCTGCCCGGCCTTTTGTACCAGGCTGCAATCCCCCGCCCCATCCGCCCGGGCGCAAACCGCCAGTACGCCAATTCCAAACGCCAAGGCTACACTGGTCAAAGTCCACATAACGGACACGGTAAGTCCCACTGCTGCGGAAGCATGAGCCCCCAACGCTCCTACCATGGCAGTATCAACATAAGATACCAACACGTTCAGCCCTTCCTGAACAATGGCAGGCCAAGCCAGATAAAATATGTATTTTAGTTCTTTTTGTGCCTCCTGCCATCGTTCCATGGGGTTTCTCCTTTTTCTGTAACAAATAAAACGTTTACTTCTCCTCTATGCCAGGTTCACAACGCTGCCTTCCTCTTCCTCAAGCTCCCGTTTCATCCCCTGCGCTCTGTTATCTGCTGCAATCGCCCGCATAATCCGCCCTACGTCCGCCGGGGAAAACATGTCTATGGCCGACGCCAAATCTCCCAAGTTATCCCGATTTACTTTCAGGCAGCCGCCTTTTTCCAGGGGAATCGTCAATACCGCATTGGAATCACTCATATCTCCCAGGGTAATCGCCTGATTTTTATCATCGCAGATGAAAATGACTCCCTTATGCTCAATATAGCGGGAATCTCCATCTCCTTTCGCCAGAAAAGAATACGGCGCCCGTTTTTCCTGTTCTTGTATTTGGGTTCTCCCTACCACATCTGCTTCCCCTGCCTTCTCCAACATTGCATCCAGATCTCCCACGGATAACTCCGTCATGCTGGTTACATTTTTGGAAGGTCCTACTGAAATGCGCTCTCTTTGTTTGTAAGTACTGCTGATGTTCTGAATTTCCATCTTCCGTCTCCTCCGTTTCCTCTGATACAAAAAGACACTGATACCGAAGAAAAATGTCGTTCCTTCGATTTCAGTGCCATCCTTGCCGCTATAGTTTCTATGTTTCTGCTATTCTTATCGGCAATTCTTTCGTGATTCTTTAGATGGATTTCCATATTCTGTTTGTTCTGCCTGCAGGCATATTGCTCTCACTAACACTCATTATATCATGAATCAAGGATTCATGTTCGTCATTCGCCGTTCGTCCAACATGCAAGCATGTTCTCCTCACTAACGCTCATTATATCATACCCAGCAAAGATTTCCAGGTTTTATTTTTGGCTGTTACTATCCCATCCGCTATGCAATCATGGTCTTGTTGGTATGCTTTAACCGCGGATTCCATTCCCCCTCCAAAACAAGGGTTCCTCCCTTTTTCCTCTTCAATCTCCCCAATGTAATACCCCAGATATTTCAAATATCGTTCCAAAGGAGTGACCACCGGATGAAATTGGTTCTTCTGCCTGGATACCGTAATTGTATTTTCAATGGTCTCTTGACCGGCTTTTCCATCCACTCCGGATCCTGTGCACCGCTGCACATCTGAAATAAACTGAGTCCGCCCATAACCTGTCGTTCCCTTTTGCCAAGCAGCCATAAATGCTTCCGGCGTTCCATACTGCTCTTTTAAAGCGTCTGTTGTACTCCCCCAATCCGGGAGATACAAATGGGGTCTGTCCTGAAAACTCTTCCAATCCCCGCCCCAGCCCAGGCCCAAAGGCTTGGCGATAGCGCCTACCTGTTCAAACAGGCCGGTAGAATTATTAAATGCGTCGTCCCCTTTCTTCCCGTCTTTGTCTACGTCCATATCCAGATAAAAATCAACGGCAATTCCCCACTGATGTTGAGAGCTATACGTGCTCCCTCTGGCATTTGTAACAATCTCCCCGGGAACTGTTCTTCCTTGCGCATAAAGAGTATCTTGTTCTGCTGCTGTTCTCACACATTCTCCAAATAAAATCTGAATCCCCTGAGCCGCGCAATCTGTCTTAAGCTGCGCCGCCTTCTCCTGTAACCTGGGATGCAACGCTGTCATGTCTTCCATATTTCATTACCTCGCTTCCTTGCTAAAATCTGCTACACATTATTCTATGCCTCATCCTACGGTTTTGCGCAGATTACAAGCAAATGGAGAATAACTCTGTTTTATTTCCCCAGAATCTTCTACCGGTGCGAAGTTTTTTCCTAAAGAAAAAAAGACTATGCAAGAGAGTCCCTCTTCCATAACCTTTTTCAAGTTCATGAGACATCGGGGATTCGAACCCCGGACAACTTGATTAAAAGTCAAGTGCTCT
>CAMNQH010000048.1 GCA_946549035.1 uncultured Lachnospiraceae bacterium
ATACTGATGCTGCCAGCCATGATGAACCTTAGACTATAGTGAAGGATGGTATAGAATGAGGATTACATTTGGCATATGAAGAAGGGTATCTAAGGAAGGAGAAGAATATGGAACAAATCCGATTGTTTTTAAAAGAAGAGGACGGCGTAGGCGTGGTAGAAGTTATTTTGATTTTAGTGGTTCTAATTGCACTGGTGGCAATTTTTAAGACGAAGATTACAGCATTGGTAAATAAGATTTTTCAGACAATCAATACAAATGCGGGGAAGATTTAGGTGGAAAAGGGAAGTATTACGGTTTTCCTCTCGTTGGTCTTGGTTCTGGTGCTGTCATTTGTTTTTGCGCTGCTGGAAGGAACCCGAGTATTTTACTTGAAGGGAAAGGCGGAATGGATGACGGATTTATGTCTGCAGTCCATGTTTGGAAATTATCATGAGGGCGTATGGAAGGACTATCATTTGCTGTTTATAGACGGAACCTGGGGAAGGGGAGATTTTTCCAAGGAGGCGTTTGCTTTCAGAGCTATGGATGAGCTGGAAGCAAATCTTTCCCTTTCTAAGAATCAGACGGGTCAAACCTTTTGGGATTTCACAAAGTTACAGGCGTCGGAGTTTGAAATGTCGGGGTATGAGTTGGCCACAGATGACGGGGGAGAAGTTTTTCAAAGTCAGGTAGCCAGCCAGATGAAGATAGAAGCAGTTTCAGATGCTTTGGATGAGCTGCTCTCTTTACAGGAAATCAAAGAGGATGCAAAGGAACAGAAGCAGGACGCAAAGGAGAAATGGTCGAAGGCTTGGAACGCATTGGAACAGGCCAAGGAAGAGCAAACGCAGGAGCCGGAAGGAAGCGACAGTGAAGGGGAGAAGAATAGCGGCAAGAATGGCGCACAGGAATTGCCTGGGAAGAAAGAGACGGGAGCAGAGTGGGAGAATCCCATGGAGTATGTAAAAAAGCTTCGGGGAAATGCAGTATTGGGTTTGGTAGTAAAGGACACAGCGGCTCTGTCTGAAAAAGAGGCCAAAACCATGGTGCCTCTAAAGGGGAAAAAGCTTTCTCAGGGGTGTTTAAAGACAGAGCGGGAAAATGCTGTTTCAGGAAGGTTATGGCTGCAATACTATATTCAGAACTATTTTTCAAATTATTTAGCAGATAGTAAAAAGGGGTCTTTTGAAAGAATATTGAACTACGAAATGGAATATCTCATAGGGGGAAAACTCAGCGACAGGGAAAATCTGGAAATGGTGGTATATGAATTATTGGGGCTGCGGGAGGCGTTGAATTTTACAACCATTATGGGAGATGGGGGAAAGAAAGCTCTGGCTCTGGAAATTGCCACGGCGGCTGTAGGGTTTACCGGAATGCTGCCCCTTATAAAAGCGGTTCAAATTGGAATCTTATTATCCTGGGCGTTTGTGGAAAGCGTATTAGATATCCGAAGCCTGCTGGAAGGTGAGAAGATACCTTTTTTGAAACGAATCGACCAATGGACCAGTGATTTGTCGGACAGTAAAGGTGTCATTGAGAGTGATAAAATGTCCAAAGGAAACGGAGAAGGAATGGATTATGCACAATATTTACAGCTGCTGCTTCTGCTACTTTCATCAGATACGATTAATTATCGTTGTATGGATTTGATTGGACAGAACGAGGAAATAGAAATGGAGCATATGATTCACGCTGTAGAAGGAGTTGTGCATTATCAGGCCAAACCCTTGTTTTGGAGTTTGATTATGGTGAACAGAAAGGAACTAAAAGATTTTTCCTTTACTACCAGAAATATTATGACATATGGAAAATAATTAGAAGAAGGGGGTGCTGTGCAGTGTCTCTTGCGGGAAAAAGTAACTCACTCAGCCACAAGGAAAAAAATAAAAAGAAAATCTCAAAGGATACCATCAGGCAGGAGACACTGCACAGCATCTCCTTTTCTGCAAGCTTGACGGTAGAAGCGGCTCTTGCGTTTCCGATTGTTTTATTTGTATTGTGCGGAATGCTGTTTTTTTTCCGTGTGCTTCAAATGGAGTATATGACACATGGGGCGCTATACACATCGGGAAGCAGTTTGGCCCTGGAATTGGAAGCAGAAGACGATGGTATTGGAAAGGCAATGGGGTATTTTTATCACGAATTGTCAAAGGAGGATTTCCCATTTCATCATATTGTAGCAGGAAAGATGGGGATTCGTTGGAAAGACACGCAATTGTCTGGAGAATATGTAGATCTGCGGATTCAGTATGATTGTAAGATGCCTTTCCATTTTTTGGGGCTTAGAAATATTCCCATTATGCAGCGAGTGAGAATAAAAAAGTGGGTTGGATACCAGAAGGGGAGCGGGGATGATGCAGAGGAACCATGGGTATATCTGACGGAGAACGGCAGTGTGTATCATATAACCAGAGAATGTACACATTTGTGTCTTTCTATTCATACTATGGGAACAAATGCGGCTGTACAGGCAGGCTATACTTCTTGTAGTTTATGCGGTTCTAAAAGCAGTGATCATGACTTTTATTATGTAACAGAGGAAGGAGATAGATATCATACGAAATTAGACTGCAGTGGATTAAAAAGAACTGTATATATGATAAGACTGTCTCAAGTAAATGGAAAAAGAGTATGCAGTCGATGTGGAGGAGGATAATGGAGCAAGGGATCGTGTTGGGCATGCTGGGCTTGTGTGCGGCAGAAGATATTAGAAAAAGAAGCATTCCTTTGCCGTATTTGGCGTTTTTTGGAATCATTGGTTTCGGAATGTATTGGTATGGAAAGGAAATGTCTTTGTTTAGTATGGGGGCAGGATTAGCCCTGGGAGCTGGCCTGTTAGCTCTTAGTTGTCTGACCAGAGGAAGTATCGGTATGGGGGATGGATTTATTTTTTGCGCAACCGGAATTTTTTTAGGCGGCGCTGGAAATCTGGAGCTTTTAATGATCAGCCTGATGTATGCCGGGGTCTGGTCCTTGGGCATTATTGTTTTCAGAAAAACAAATAAACGGGTGAGGAAAAAGAGAATTCCATTTGCGCCCTTTGTTTTAATGGGATATTTTACAATCCTAGTGGGGAAAATGTTATGATGAGGCGTATGAAGGATGGGAGTATGACGGTGGAAGCTGTATTTGTCATGGCGGTTCTATTATTGACGTTCATGTGGATTATGAGTGAAGCCATCGCATTGTACCAGCAGTCTGCAGATATAAAAAGAGAATGGGTGGATTTGAAAGAATTAGCGGAGCGCTTCCGTGTTATTGAAATGGGAAAGAAATTGCTGCCATAGAAGGGAGAAACACTGGTGAAAACAATATTTAAAAGGCGTTTGAGCCAAAGCTACATGATGATAGAAAGGGATTTTGATTCTGGGGATTCCTATGAATTGGAAATTTTCTCCTACAATAAGGTGCCGGGCTTGTTATCTATTGAGACAGAGACAGTGGATGGAATAATGCGCATCTGGTATGAAATAACAGGGCGGCAGAGTCTTGGGGATTTTTTAGCACGGCGCCAGGCGGATATGAAACTGATTCATATGCTGTTTATGGAATTGAAAAAAGTGTGTGATATTTTGCAGGATTATTTGTTACCAGAGTCTGGGATTTTATTGGAACCAGAGTACATATATATGGATTTTGAACAACAACATGCAGAACTTGTTTATTTGCCTGGATTGGATGGAGATATACGCAACTATTTCCGGAACTTGATGGAACATATATTGCAAAATTTAAATCATAACGATAAAGAGGCCGTAAGGGTTGCATATGAAGTATATCAAAGAACGCTTCAAGATAGTTTTTCGTTCGAAGAGATGGTGGCGGAGGTAATTCAGACAGACAGTAGTAACCTTGTGGAGGAAGGATTATATGAGCAGATAGAAGAGGAGGCAGGAGAAGAAAGCAGAGATAATGATAAAGTGTATAACAGACAAAAAGAACATCCGGCTCAAAAAATGGAAGAGGATTTGCCGTTGAAATCGGAAGTGATAAAAAATGCGTTGAAGAATATTCGAAAGGGCGCGACTTGTTTTGTGAAAAGCAAAGGGAAAAGTGAGAGCAAGAAGGAACGATCTTATGTAGTGTATCCGGAAGATGTTACTCAGGTTCCTGAGGAAACTACCCATCCAACGGAACTGCTGTATTCTCACAGTCAGGAGAAAGGGATTTTGATGTACCGGGGAACGGACGGCCTTTCAGATATATCGGTTCAAAAAGAAAGCTTTTTGCTTGGAAAAAAAGAATCGGAAGTAGACGGGGTGATAGACAGAGGCTGTATTAGCCGGGTACATGCCAGGATTGAATCGGATGGAGAGGGGTATTATATAGAAGATATGAATTCCACAAATGGAACGTATTTAAATGGACAGCCGTTGGAATATCATCAAAAAGTACGTTTGAAGGAAGGCGATAATATTACTTTTGGGACGGTAGAATATCGATTTATATAGGGTGGATGATTCGAAAGAAGAATATTTTTCCGGGATGGACTTTTGGTCAGGATGTGGTATACTGAAAGTCCGGAGGATATTTGTCATGAAAACAAAACCATTTGATATATGCAATAAGATAATTGTAGGGGCTAATATCCTGATTTTTCTTGCGTTGGATTTGGCAGGAGATACTGAGAGCGCAGTGTTTATGTATGATCACGGAGCCATGTATCCGGAAGCAGTGTGGGGTGCAGGAGAATGGTATCGTTTGATTACTTGTATGTTTTTACATTTTGGAATTCATCATTTGGCAAACAATATGTTGATTCTTTTTTTTCTTGGAGAATATTTAGAGCGGTCAATGGGACATATAAAGTATGCGCTTCTTTACATTGGCTCCGGCTTGGGAGGAAGTTTGCTTTCGATGCTTTTCATGATAAGAAACCAGGAAGCGGCGGTATCTGCAGGAGCTTCCGGAGCCGTCTTTGGAGTGATTGGAGCTTTGATTTTTATTGCATTGCGTAATAAGGGAAAGCTGGGGGATTTGACTTTTAGAAGACTGGTTTTTATGGCGGTATTAAGCTTGTATCATGGGTTTACGGCATCCGGAGTGGATAACATGGCCCATATTGGAGGGCTTGTTTGTGGGTTTCTGTTGTCTGGGTTATTATATCGGAAGAAAAATGACAGTGATTGACTTTGTGGAAAAAAGTTTATATACTAATGATATAATTACAAGAGAATGAAGTTGGAGGTTGTGTATGAAGATAAACATTTATTATGGCGGACGTGGTCTTTTAGATGATCCGACCCTTTATGTGGTGAACAAGATGCAGGAAGTTCTTACGGAACTGCGTGTTGAAGTGGAGCGCTATAATATATACGAACATAAAAATAGTATCACTACGCTTCCTCAAACCATCAAAGATGCAGACGGTATTATTTTAGCAGCTACGGTAGAATGGCTTGGTATCGGAGGATATATGCAGCAGTTCTTGGATGCGTGCTGGCTGTATGGAGATAAAGAGAAAATTTCGCAGACTTATATGCAGCCTATTGTAATGTCCACTACCTGCGGAGAGCGTGAAGGAGAATTAACGCTTTCCAACGCCTGGGAGATTTTAGGCGGACTTCCCTGTTCCGGGCTTAGGGGCTATGTGGATGATTTGGCGGCCTTTGAAATGAATCATGATTATACGTTGATTATTGAAAAAAAGGCTGAGAATCTGTACCGCACCATATCAAAGAAAACAAAGAGCCTGCCAAGCAGCAGCCAGGCAGTTACTAGGACAGTGCTTCGGACACAGCAGCTGGAATTGACGCCTCAGGAGAGCGAACAGCTTTCAAAATACGTGGCGGATGATGTGTACGTAAAGAAACAAAAAGAAGATATTGAAGAACTTGCAAGCATGTTTAAGAACATGTTGGGACAAGCTAATGTGGATGACGAAGCGGCTTACATTGGTGAATTAGAAGCCCATTTTGTACCCCAGGAGGATTTTGGCGCAAATTACTTGTTTATGATTGACGGGAAGAAAAAACCACTGACGGTGCAGGTAAACGGCGACGAGTTGAATTGCTTTTATGGGCAAAATGGAACGATTGATGTATATACAAAGCTTACTATGGATGTAATGAATGGGATTGTAAAGGGTCGCATGACGTTTCAAAGGGCATTTATGACAGGAGAAATGACTGCTAAGGGAAATTTTAAAACTCTTCGTATGTTAGACCGGATATTTATTTTTGAATCTTAGTAAACGTGGCCTTATGCTTGTGAGAGGCATAAGGCCAGGGGGTATAAAATGTAGAAAAACTGGTTCCTGCTTTGGTATAGAACCTGAGAAGGTATTAATCAATGTAGACCAGAGGAAGCAATATGGTGAAGGTAGAACCAATTCCTTTCTGTGATTCAACGGTAATAGAGCCATGATGAGCGGTAATAATCTGCTTTGTAATGCTTAATCCAAGGCCGCTTCCCTCAGATTTGGTTGTGATAAAGGGATCAAAAATATGATCGATGACATCTGGCGCAATGCCGTCCCCTGAGTCGGTAATGCAGATAGATGCAGAATTTTCGTCTTGATGTAGCGATAGCTGAATCGTTCCATGGTGTTCCATAGCTTCACAGGAATTTTTCAGAAGATTCAATATGGCATGGCGAAGCTGCTTTGCATCTATGGCAGCGACACAGGGATGTTCTGGCATGGATAACATGCAAAAAATTTGTTCCGTTCCGTCAAAGCTATGGAAACTATTAGAGCACTCGGTTAAGAAAGGTTTCAGATCCATATGTTCCAACTGAAGACTGTCGCCAAATCTTATTTGGGATAATTCTGTTACAACGGTGCGAAGACGTACAACTTCGCTTTTGGAGGATTCCCAGTAATCGAAATTTGAAATTTGAGGATTCTTTTTCTCTACTAACTGCAAATAGCTGTTAATTAATGTGACAGAATTTTTAATTTCATGAAATATTTTCATGTAATCTTCCGTATTTAACATAATAAGACCCCCTATAATGTATGATGCTGTTGAAACCTGAATAAGTGTAACATTTTTGGACTTAAAATTCAATCAGAAAGATGATACAAATCTCGACAAGAATCGTAAAGGAGAATCAATCAGAATGGCTGAAAATTGTATTTTTTGTAAAATTATTGGAGGAGAGATTCCTTCTGCCACTATTTATGAGGACGAAGACTTTAAGGTGATATTGGATATCAGTCCGGCGTCTCGGGGACATGCCCTGATTCTTCCCAAGGAGCATTACGCTAATATTTATGAGTTGCCGGAGGATTTGGCTGCAAAAGCAATGGTTTTGGCAAAAAAACTGGCGGAGCATATGACTAAAAAACTTCAATGCGACGGTTTTAATTTAGTTCAGAACAATGGAGAGATTGCAGGTCAGACGGTATTTCATTTTCACTTGCATTTGATACCAAGATACAAAGATGGGGCTAACCGTGATTTGCTTACTTGGAATCAGCTACAGTATCAAGAGGGAGAGACAGAGGAGCTTGTGAAGCTTCTGACATTATAAGATAAAATAAATATTCCCCCTGTGCAGGAAAGCCTGCTTAGGGGGATGTAAGAACTTATTTATTTTGCGGCAGCCTCTTCGATCAACTGTATAATGGTATCAATGGAATTAAACTGTTGACTGTTTTCCATAGCTTGGATATAGGGCTGGGGATTTTTAAACATATGCTGAACGGCTTCCTTTAGTGAATCTTTGGTAAGCTGTTCCTCTTCTATCACATAACTGAATCCTTGCTTTTCAAATGAGCGAGCATTTAAAATCTGATCTCCCCGGCTTGCATTTGCAGATAAGGGAATCAGGATATTGGGAATGCGCAGCGCCAGGATTTCGCAGATGGCGTTTGCACCGGCTCTTGAAATGACCAGATCGGACAAGGCAAAAAAATCGCTTAGCTCTTTTTTTGCATATTCAAATTGAGCGTATCCCTTATAGTTTTCCAGAGAGGGATCTAAATTTCCTTTTCCGCACAGATGGATAATCTGGTATGTCTGGCATAGTTCTGGAAGGGCTTCTCTGATCACATTGTTGATAAATTGTGATCCGGTACTTCCTCCTACAACAAGAATTACTTTCTTATTGGCAGTAAAATGGCACAATTCCAGCGCCTGCACAGGATTGCCTGACAGTAATTCCTTTCGGATTGGAGAGCCGCTTAGAACAGCTTTTTCCGGCGGAAGATATTTGACTGTTTCAGGAAAATTGCAGCATACCTTTTGGGCTGCAGGAATGGCGAGCTTATTTGCAAGGCCGGGAGTTAAGTCGGATTCGTGTATAATAGCCGGAATCTTACAGTGCTTTGCTGCAAGAATTACAGGTACAGATACAAAGCCTCCCTTTGAAAAGATCACATCGGGTTTTAACTTTTTCATCCAGCGAATGGTCTGGGCGTAGCCTTTTAATACTTTAAATGGATCCGTAAAGTTTTTGATATCGAAATAGCGTCTGAACTTACCGGAAGAAATACTGTGATAAGGGATATCATATTCTTCGATCAGTTTTTTTTCGATTCCCTGGTAAGAGCCTATGTAGTGGATATCATAGCCCAAGGATTTCAATTTGGGAAGTAGCGCAATATTGGGTGTGACGTGGCCGGCAGTGCCGCCTCCAGTGAGAATAATTCTTTTCATTTTATAGTCCTCCAATGAACGATTTAATATAGTCTTTACCATATACTATTCATATATTATACGCTGAGGAAAAAATGTCAAGAAAACACTTGAAAAAATAGCTTTTTCTACATAAAATGAGGCCTAATGATACATTAGGAGGAAGCTATGGAAGCAAGGAATTTCCGCTATTTATTTGAGAATACAGATGATGGTATTGTCCTGTCCGGCGGCATCTGGGACATGAGAGATGATCAGTGCACGAATTTTGCTTATGTATGCGGAATGAGAAATAAAAAGGAAGTAGACAATGAAGGGCATGGTTCCATGTTCCGCTTTGAAAGGAACAACGAACCATGTCATATTTTTATATTGGCTTCTTTTTCTATTTATTATATAAAAGCCTTGCTGAGAATGCTCCACGGGCACCAGCTGAGAACCGTTTTGCTGCCATATGTGACTTTACAGCATCGTCTGGCTTTGCTCCAGTGGTATCAAGGCGAGAGAAGCCTGGAGCCGGGGCTTGCAGAGTTTATGGAACATCCGTATTTGTATTTAAAGAATGCTGGCGTAGAGGATGTATATCTTTTGCAGGGGAATGGCGAAGTTTGGCGGGGAGAGGAGCATCAGCTTGTATCCGGACATCATTTTGAATTATTGGACAAAGAGAAGCTGCAAACGATAAACGAGGCAGAGGGGCATTACGTTCCTGTAGTAAAAGCAGGTTATATTATAGAAAATGACTGGCTTTTTTATTTCGGTCATTACGAACCGGAGGTTAGTCTTTATGAGCAGCCGGGGAGTATCATTAATTCTACGATAGTGATGTTTCAGTGTCCTCTTAATACCGGAAGTAATCAGACGGATAGTGTAATGACCGGAAAGGTATTTTCCAGGCAAAAAAACTGCACTCCCTATTTTGACTTAGAGGAGAGAAACTGTTTTTATAGATGTATCTATGAAGAGGATTATACGATTTATCGAAAACATAAAAAGCAATATCGGGAAGAAGGGTGCTTTGGTACTCTGGCAGTTGGAAATGTAAATATGGGCAGATTTTTACAGGAAGTTTTTGGCCGCTTTTACGGCGTCAGAAAACAGATCAGAGCTGTTACCATTTCCAGCTGTGGAAATCGGGAGTATTGGAATCGGCAGTGTCTTACCATGATGTTAGGAGAGGATCTCCAATATTGGATTTGTGGTCTTGATCGCACAACGTCGCCCTTTGTAATATCAGACGTGGCGGTAGCCAGTCCCCTGAACCGAATAGTTACCGTCAGTGAAGAATATGGGTACTGTTTTTCGGGATATCTGGTGCCTTTTGATGAAGACAATGTAGTTATGTAACATGCCGTCATAATATAGGAAAACATGCGATGAAAAAAGTGCTTTCCCCCCTTTTCAAAAAGGTTGTCATTATTCTATAATGATATTCATAAATATAGAAAGGGGACAAGCGACGTGATGAAAGACCTGATTTTTGAATTTGCAAACCAATATGCGGTATTGGGGATTCTGGCAGTTGTATTGTTGGCGGTATTTCTTCTCTGGAGGATGCATCGTCAGATAAAGAGACTGAACCGGAATCTTGGCATGATTACAGGGAAGATGCAAGAATATTTTAATGTAATCATGGAGGATGAAGAACCGGAAAGCATACAGGCTGCTCCGGCAAGGGATACGCGTCGAAGAGATTGGGAAGTTACAAAAGAAGAACGGGATTTTTTACTGTCGGGACGGAGAGAACAGCAACCGGGCCCGGAGGATGAAGAGGTGTTCAATGCGGTAATGCAGGAATATTTTTCATAACGAATCAGATTCGCGTTTATACATATAGAAAAAACGAAATATGATTTCAATAACTGTATGCAGAAGAATAGAGAATAAATTACTGAAAAGTTTGTAAGAAAAAAATCAGTAAAATGTAAGAAACAGAAAAAAGCTGTAAAATAAAAAAGTCTGGAAAACCTTGATTTTCCGGGCTTTTTTGCATTTGAAAAAAATTGAGTATGAAAAACTTGACAAGAATACATGTATTTGCTATAATGCAACCGTAACAAGTTCGTAATATTTGTAACAAATTTGAATCAAACAGCATAAGACATGTAATACTAAAATAATTATTGAGAGCTTGACAACATTCCTTTATGCTGATAGGAGGTTAAAATGAATATTAACAAAAAGGTTGTAGAAGGCGCGGCAGTTGCAGTATTTGTTATGGCTATTACGGTGACGTCAGTTGCAACGGACCAGGTGGACACGAAAACAACATATACTCAGGAAGAATCATATCAAGAAGAAGCGTTAATAGGCGCTGCTACGAAAGAGAAAGCAACGATAGGTGTGGTTGCAGCAGCAATAGGCTCAGAAGCTGAGAAAGAGAATGCTGCTCTTACACAAGATCAGAAAGAAGAGAACGCGGTATCCCCTGAAAAAGAAAATGAAGAAGATAAGAACTCAACTCCGGAAGTAAAGGAAGAGAAGAGCAAAAAAGAGCAGTCCAATCAGGATGAGAAAGAAGCTCAGGAACCGGAGAAGACAGAAGAATCCAAGGATGCGTCCCAGAAGGAAGCAAAACAGGAGACAAAAGAAGAACAGTCCAAGAAGGAAGAAGCGTCTAAGGAAGAGCAGTCAAAAGAGAAGGAAGCATCCAAGAAAGAACAGCCGGAAGAGAAAAAGGATGTAGAAGAAGAACAGCCAGAGAAAAAGGAAGCATCCAAGGAAGAACAGCCGGAAGAAAAGAAGGATGTAAAAGAAGAGCAATCAGAAGAAAAGAAGGATACTCCGGAAGAACAGCAGAAGCAAGGCGGTGCTGCAGAGGAAGAAAAAGCGTCTGAAGAATCGGAGACGCCTGCAGAGGCAGAGAAGCAGGAAGAAGCAGAACAGCCCAAGGAGGATCAGCCTGCTTCGGAATGGACAACGAAGCTCATGCCGGATGTTGAGGAGTATTTGAACATTCGCGGAGAAGCGAATGAAGAAGCAGAGGTTCTTGGTAAGCTTCGCAGAGGCGATGCGGCAGATATTATAGAGCGCGGAGAGGAATGGAGCAAAATCTCTTCCGGAAGCGTGGAAGGTTATGTAAAGAATGAGTTTTGCGTCTTTGATGAAGCAGCAGAAACAATGGCTTATGAATTAGGCACCGTTTATGCGACGGCATCTACCGGAGGATTGCGTGTACGCGCTCAGGCAAATGCAACAGAAGAAACTGAGATTGTACACGTGATGGAAGAAGGCGAAAAAATAAAGGTTGATACCCAGGCAGAAGTACCAGAAGGCTGGGTAGCTGTAAAAACTTCCGACACTACGGCTTTTGTAAGTGCAGAATTTGTAACGGTTGAATTAAAGCTGGGCAAGGCTATTTCTATTGAAGAAGAGCGGGAAGCAATCCGCAGAGCAGAAGAAGAGGCTGCTGCAAAGCAGCGAGCAGCCGCAAAAGCTTCCTCTTCCCAGACTTCTGGCGGCGGAACACAGCAGAGAGAGGCAGTAGCAGCTTCTTATGATGATGTAACTCTCTTAGGCGCTTTGATTCAATGCGAGGCAGGCGGAGAGTGCTATGAAGGACAGGTAGCAGTAGGAGCTGTTGTAATGAACCGTTTGAGAAGAGGCTATGCCGGAAGCATCTCTGGTGTAATTTATCAGAGCGGTCAGTTCTCCCCGGCTTCCAGCGGAGCTTTGGCAAGAGTACTGGCAAATGGCGTCAGCGGAAGCTGTCTGTCAGCAGCTCAGGAAGCTATTAACGGAGTTGATAACGTAGGCGGTGCAACCCAATTCCGCAGTGCAAGCTCCGGTCAGGGTGGAATTGTGATTGGTAACCATGTATTTTATTAAGAAAATTGTATAAAAATAATTCTATGGTATTTCAAAAAGAAGTTTGCTTTTTGGAATACCATATTTTATTCATGAAATAAAGCTTCTTGAGGAGGGAAAGAATCGTAAGAATACGTTAGTAGGAACGTCCTTTATTATAGTCAAATCGTGGCTATTTTTCTTGTAATCTTAGAAGAATTATAGTAATATGATAAAAAGAAGCTGGTTATTGAAAAAGGAGGCGGTCAAATGGAAGGGATTTTTTGGTTGGCCATATTGATTTTGATGGTTGTGATTGAAATCATAACATTGGGTTTGACAACCATTTGGTTTGCCGGAGGGGCTCTCATAGCTTTTTTTGCTAGTCTGGTAGGTGCAAATCTGGTGGTTCAGGCAGTTTTGTTTTTTGTAGTATCTCTGTTTTTATTGCTGGGGACACGGCCTTTTGCATTGAAATATTTTAATAAGGACCGGACAAAAACAAATGTTGAAAGCTTGATTGGTGCAACGGCTGTGGTTTTGGAGGATATTGATAACTTACAGGCAGTAGGCAGGGTGCAAGTGAACGGCCAGGAGTGGTCCGCAAGATCCAGCAGCGGGTTTGGAATTCAGAAAGGAAAAACAGTTCTGGTAGAAGAGATCCGGGGTGTAAAACTAGTTGTGAAAGAAAAAATGGAGGAATAGCTATGGAAGCAATGATTGGGATAGTAGTATTGATTATTTTTATTTTGCTTATTTTGGCGTCTTGTATTAAGATTGTGCCTCAGGCACATGCCATGGTAATTGAACGTCTGGGCGGTTATCAAGGTACTTGGGGCGTGGGAATACATTTCAAAATGCCCTTTATTGACAGGATTGCAAGACGAGTGCTTTTGAAGGAACAGGTAGTGGATTTTGCGCCGCAGCCGGTTATTACAAAAGATAATGTAACTATGCGGATAGATACGGTGGTATTTTTCCAGATTACGGATCCGAAGCTGTTTGCTTATGGAGTGGAAAATCCCATCATGGCTATTGAGAACCTGACCGCTACCACACTGCGTAATATTATTGGCGATATGGAACTGGATGAGACCTTGACCTCCAGAGAGACGATCAATACTAAAATGCGGGCGTCCCTGGATGTGGCGACAGATCCCTGGGGCATCAAAGTGAATCGTGTGGAATTGAAGAATATCATACCCCCTGCAGCAATTCAGGATGCTATGGAAAAGCAAATGAAGGCAGAACGTGAACGCCGGGAGGCAATTCTGAAGGCAGAAGGAGAAAAGAAATCCACAATTCTTGTGGCAGAAGGAAAGAAAGCGTCAGCCATTTTGGATGCAGAAGCAGAAAAGCAGGCGGCTATCCTGCGGGCGGAGGCTCAGAAGGAAGCCACAATACGCGAGGCAGAAGGCCAGGCGGAAGCTATTCATAAGATTCAGCAGGCGAATGCGGATGGTCTTCGGTATTTGAAAGAAGCAGGGGCGGACCAGGCGGTACTACAACTGAAGAGCCTGGAGGCTTTTGCAAAGGCAGCGGACGGAAAGGCGACCAAGATTATTATTCCCTCAGAGATTCAGGGAATTGCCGGACTCGCCAAATCTGTTGTGGAAATAGGGCAGAAATAATTTTATAGGATTTTTTATGAGATATCACACGGGCTGTCTGCCTTACGACAGCCCGATTTATCATTATGAGAGGCAAAGAATTGGAAGGAGAACACCATGAATTTAACAGGACGTAGTTTTTTGAAGCTAAAAGATTTTACACCAGAGGAAATTACATACTTGATTGATTTATCTGGAGAGCTGAAGGAGAAGAAGAAGCAGGGGATAGCCCATGATGTTCTGAAGGGGAAAAACATTGCTCTTATTTTTGAGAAAACCAGCACACGGACCAGGTGTTCCTTTGAAGTGGCTGCCTATGATTTAGGGATGCACGTAACGTATTTGGATCCCAGCGGTTCCCAGATTGGAAAAAAGGAAAGTATTCAGGATACGGCCCGAGTATTGGGAAGAATGTTTGACGGAATAGAATATCGAGGATTTGGACAAGAGATTGTAGAAGATTTAGCAAAATATGCAGGCGTTCCTGTGTGGAACGGCTTAACCAATGAATTCCATCCTACTCAAATGATAGCGGATATGCTGACAATCAAAGAGAAATTCGGTCATTTAAAAGGAATTCGTTTGGTCTATATGGGAGACGCCCGTTATAATATGGGAAATTCACTGATGGTTGCCTGTGCGAAGCTGGGGATGGACTTTGTAGCATGTACCAGTAAATCGTATTTTCCGGAAGACGAGCTGGTTGCCTATTGCAAAGACGTGGCAAAGGAAACCGGAGCTACCATTACACTGACAGAAGATGTAGCGGAAGGCACAAAAGATGCAGATGTGATTTATACGGACGTGTGGGTATCCATGGGTGAGCCGGATGAAGTTTGGGAGGCCAGGATCCAGGAGCTTTCCCCTTATCAGGTTAATGGAAAAGTTATGGAAAATGCAAAAGAATCAGCTATTTTTATGCATTGCCTTCCTGCTTTTCATGATTTAAAAACGGAGATTGGCAAGAAAATTTTTGAAAAATTCGGAATATCTGAAATGGAAGTTACAGATGAAGTGTTTGAGAGCAGTCGTTCCGTTGTATTTGATGAGGCCGAGAATCGGATGCATACCATTAAAGCAGTTATGTATGCTACATTAAAGGAATGAAAGGAAACGATATGGAACCAATGCGTCATAAAGAAGCGCATCTGAAAACAAGCTGGCTTGGGAAAACGATTTATAAGTATGAGGAAATAGATTCCACCAATACAGAAGGAAAACGATTGGCGGAAAATGGGGCTGCCCATGGAACGGTAATACATGCCCAGGTTCAGACGGCGGGAAGAGGAAGACGCGGGCGCCAATGGAGCTCTCCAAAAGGCGCTGGAATCTGGTTCAGCATCATTTTAAGGCCGGATATTGCTCCTGAATCCGCCCCTGTTCTGACATTGGTTGCCGCTATGGCCGTAGTTAAGGCAATCCAGCGGCTGCCAGGCGCAAGCCCTCAAATCAAATGGCCCAATGATGTAGTAATGTCCGGAAAAAAAGTATGTGGTATTTTAACGGAGATGAGTCCCCAAAGGGACGGCGTAGACTACATGGTTGTGGGTATTGGCATTAATGTGAAACAGCAGGCGTTCCCACCGGATATAATGGCGTCTGCTACATCCCTGGAACAGATGCTCCCAGGGGCGTCTGTTTCTGGTGAACTGCTTTTAGCTGCAGTGTTGGAAGAATTTGAAATATATTATGAAAAATATATGCAGACCATGGACATGAGCTTGTTTTTGGAGGAGTATCATGACAGACTGGTGAACAAAGACAAGGAGGTAAAGGTGCTGGATCCCAGAGGAGAGTATGAGGGGATTGCAAGAGGGATTAATCAAAGCGGAGAACTTTTGGTGGAACGGGAAGGAACTCTAATAGCTGTGAATGCCGGAGAGGTGTCCGTGCGGGGCGTCTATGGATATGCGCCTTAGAGGAGATAGATATGGAGAATGATAAAGTGGTTCTCTGTGGAGCCAGTATTTATACGCAGAAATATTATTTGAATGAACAATTTAAAAGCCTTCCGGAAGGAATTCGGGATGAATTACAGATTATGTGCGTGTTATATACGGAAGAAATTGGGGGCGTATTAAAGCTGGTTTTCGATGAGGAGGGGAATCTTCAGTTTGAAACAGATTGGGAAGAGGGAGATCTGCTTTATGATGAGATTGGCAGTATCTTAAAGATAAAACAGCTTCAGAGAACCAGAACGGAATTGCTGGAATCCTTGGAACTGTATTATAAGGTATTTATACTAGGACAAGCATATAGCGGAGAGGATGTTTAGGTGAGAATATGCTGTTAGTAAGTGATGTTGGAAATACAAATATAACCTTTGGGGTGTTTGACGGAGATCAGATTGTGTCTACCTTTCGTATGACGACAAAACAGCCCAGGACGTCGGATGAATACGGGATTCATCTTAGAAGTATGCTGCTTCATAATCATGTCCAGCCGGAATGCATCGAAGATGTAATTATTGCCTCTGTAGTGCCTAATGTAATGCATTCTTTGTTGAGTGCAACCATTAAGTATCTGGATAAGCAGGCTATTGTTGTGGAGCCGGGCATTAAGACGGGAATTCGTATTCTTGCGGAGAACCCAAAACAGGTTGGAGCGGATAAAATCGTGGACGCCGCTGCAGCCTTTGAGCTGTATGGCGGGCCTGTGTTTGTAATTGATTTTGGGACGGCTACAACGTATGATTTTGTGGATGAATCCGGAGCATTGGTGTCCAGCGTGATTGCACCGGGAATTCGGACCTCTGCCCAGGCATTGTGGCAATCCGCGGCTAAACTGCCGGAGATTGAAATTCGAAAGCCGGACAGTATTCTGGCGAAGGAAACCATCGGCTGTATGCAGGCAGGAATTGTATTTGGCCAGATTGGACAGACAGAGTATATTGTAAACCGCACAAAAGAGGAAACCGGACTAAAAGACTTAAAAGTAGTAGCTACCGGCGGATTAGGAAAAATCATTGCCAATGAGACAGACAGTATTGATATTTATGACCCAAATCTAACCCTTCAGGGTCTTCGTATTATTTATCATAAACAGAAGCGTGGAAAAGCATGAAGCCTTTAAAAATCGGCAGTGTGTTACTGGAAAACAATCTAATATTGGCGCCCATGGCGGGCGTTACGGATCTTCCGTTTCGCTTGCTATGTAAGGAGCAGGGAGCCGGGCTGATCTGCATGGAGATGGTAAGCGCCAAAGCTATTTTTTATCGGAATAAAAATACAGAGGCTCTTTTGGAAATCAACCCGGAGGAAAAGCCTGTATCCTTGCAGCTGTTTGGCTCGGATCCAGATATCATCAGCGAGATGGCTAAACGAATTGAAGAGCGGCCCTTTGATATTTTGGATATAAATATGGGGTGCCCGGTGCCTAAAGTAGTAAACAATGGAGAAGGCTCCGCCTTGATGAAACAGCCGAAGCTGGTGGAAGAGATTTTAAGAAAAACAGTCCGGGCCATTCAGAAGCCCGTGACGGTAAAAATTCGCAAAGGATTTGACGATACCTCAGTGAACGCGGTGGAAATTGCCAAAATTGCAGAAGACTGCGGCGTATCGGCCGTTGCTGTTCATGGAAGGACCAGAGAACAGTACTATTCCGGAACGGCGGATTGGGATATTATACGTCAGGTGAAGGAAGCCGTGTCTATTCCGGTGATTGGAAACGGCGATATTACAAAGCCCAAGGATGTGGTTCAAATGGCGAAAGAGACGGGATGCGACGGCTTTATGATTGGTAGGGGCGCCAGAGGAAATCCTTGGATTTTTAGTAATATACGAAAGTTCTTTGAAACAGGTGAAGAGCCATCGGCGCCTGCGTGGAAAGAGGTGACAGACACCATTTTGCGCCACGCAAAAATGCAGCTGCAGGTAAAAGGAGAATATACCGGGATTCGGGAGATACGCAAACATGCGGCATGGTATACCAGCGGATATCATAATTCAGCAAAGCTTCGAGGAAAAATCAATGAGGTAGAAACGTTTCAGCAGTTGGAGGAATTATTCCTGCACCTTTCGGCATATAATGAAGAAAAACGGACAAGGACATGAAGCGGTGAAAGGTATTTTCAAACGGTGGAAGCGTAGAAGGAATCGGAGAGGAACAGAGGAAGTACAAGAAGAGGAGGGGCGCAAAGAAAACCCTTATTTGCCCTATATTCGTGATATTATCGGTCAAGTATTACCTCAAAGGGGGCTGGATTATGGAAGGATGCGGCTTTTAGTGATTGATACAGATACGGAGCCGGAAGCAGTGTTTTGGGAAGACGATGTGATGACGGCATTGACGGAATTATCTCCGGATTTGAATTCTTTAACGATTTTAACAAACCGGTCTGCATATTTTCAGGAGTATGTTGAGACAATGTATGAAGAAAATGGTTTGCTTGTCTGTATGGATGAAAAAAGTGATCAGAGGCAGTACAATGCTAATACAGTACTGGATTTTGAACAGAGAGGAAAGCAGTGGGAGTTGGAATTACAAGAGCCGTTTATTTATCTCCCTATCTATAAAAAAAGCTGGGAAACCGGGGAAAATCTTGACATTTTTGTACCTATCGGGTATAATACTGTGACTGTAAAAGGAATTCTTGCAGTAGAGAGAAGAGGAAGGATGTTATAAATAGTTATGGAAAAGAAAAATATCTTGACTTATGAAGGCTTGCAAAAGCTTGAAAACGAATTACATGAGCTGAAAGTAGTCAAACGAAAAGAAGTGGCTGAGAAGATAAAGGAAGCAAGAGAACAGGGCGACCTTTCTGAGAATGCAGAATATGATGCGGCCAAAGACGATCAGCGCGATATTGAAGCAAGAATTGAAGAGATTGAAAAGATCCTTAAGAATGCAGAGGTTGTAGTAGAAGACGAGGTAGACCTGGATAAAATTAACATTGGATGCAAGGTAAGGATCTATGACTGTGAATTTGAAGAGGAATTGGAATATAAGATTGTAGGTTCTACGGAGGCGAACAGCCTTCAGGGGAAGATTTCCAACGAATCTCCGGTAGGAAAAGCGTTGATTGGCGCGAAAGTAGGAGATACCGTCAGGGCAGAGACCCAGGCCGGAGTATTGGAATATAAGGTATTGGAGATCCAGCGTTCTAATTAACTGTTAATCTAAGATTCGGTACTCAGAAGAAGAGGAGAGAAGAGATGGCGGATAAAAGTCAAAATGTGCAGGAGCAGGATATCAATCAGTTGTTGAAGGTGCGCAGGGATAAGCTGAAAGAACTTCAGGAGAGCGGTAGAGACCCCTTTCTGATTACAAAATACGATGTAACCCATCATAGTATGGAAGTTAAGGAGAAGTATGACAGTTTAGAGGGACAGCAGGTATCGGTTGCCGGAAGAATCATGTCCAAGCGTGTGATGGGAAAGGCGTCTTTTTGTCATGTTCAGGATTTAAAAGGAGATATTCAGTCCTATGTGGCGAAAGACAGTCTGGGAGAAGAACCCTACAAAGACTTTAAGAAATTGGATGTAGGAGATATTGTGGGAATTAAGGGGGAAGTGTTTAAGACAAAGACCGGAGAGATTTCTATTCACGCATCTAATATTACATTATTATCAAAGAGTCTGCAGATTCTGCCAGAGAAGTTTCATGGTCTGACCAATACGGATATCCGGTATCGTCAGCGTTATGTAGACTTGATTATGAATGCGGATGTAAAAGATACGTTTATTAAGCGTTCTAAAGTTTTGAGCTCTATTCGGAGATATTTGGATGACCAGGGATTTATGGAAGTAGAGACTCCCATGCTGGTATCTAATGCAGGCGGAGCTGCAGCACGTCCCTTTGAAACCCATTTTAATGCATTGAATGAAGAATTTAAGCTTCGTATTTCCCTGGAGCTGTATTTGAAGCGTTTGATTGTAGGCGGGATGGAACGCGTCTATGAGATTGGACGTGTGTTCCGGAATGAAGGTCTTGATACCAGACATAATCCAGAATTTACATTGATGGAACTGTATCAGGCATATACAGATTACCACGGTATGATGGATCTGACAGAGAATTTGTTCCGCTATGTGGCGAAAGAGGTAACGGGTTCAGAGGTAATTACCTATGGCGGGAATGAAATGGATTTGTCCAAGCCCTTTGCCCGCATTACTATGGTGGATGCGGTAAAGCAGTATGCCAAGGTGGACTTTGATGATATTGCCGATACAGAGGAAGCAAAAAAAATAGCGGATCAGCATCATATTGAGTATGAGGACCGCCACGAAAAAGGCGATATTTTGAGCTTGTTCTTTGAAGAGTATGTGGAAGAGCATTTAATTCAGCCTACATTTGTGATAGATCATCCGATTGAGATATCACCCCTTACAAAGAAGAAACCGGATAAGCCGGGATATGTGGAACGTTTTGAGCTTTTTATGAACGGCTGGGAGATGGCAAACGCCTATTCCGAGTTGAACGACCCCATAGATCAGCGGGAACGTTTCGAAGCCCAGGAGAAGTTATTTGCAGCCGGGGATGAAGAAGCGAACCACACGGATGAAGATTTCCTGAATGCATTGTGTGTAGGAATGCCGCCTACAGGTGGAATTGGATATGGAATTGACCGTCTGGTGATGATGCTTACAAATTCACCTGCGATTCGGGATGTTTTGCTCTTCCCGACGATGAAGACCGTCGGCGCCGACGCTCCGAAAAAGGCAGAGCAGAAGAGCGGGGAAAAGGCCGCTCCGGCAGCGGGAAACCCGGCGGAAAAAATTGATTTTTCCAACGTGAAAATCGAGCCGCTGTTTGAGGAAGCCGTTGACTTTGATACCTTCAGTAAGTCGGACTTCCGTGCCGTGAAGATTTTGGCCTGCGAGGAGGTTCCGAAGTCCAAGAAGCTGTTGAAGTTTACGCTAGACGATGGGGTACGCAAGGATCGCGTGATTTTAAGCGGGATTCATGAGTATTATGAACCGGAAGAATTGGTTGGCAAGACGGCAATCGCCATCGTAAACCTTCCGCCGCGGAAGATGATGGGCATTGATTCCGAGGGGATGCTGATTTCTGCAGTGCATGAGGAAGACGGCCAGGAAGGGCTGAATCTTCTGATGGTGGACGACCGGATTCCGGCGGGGGCGAAGCTGTATTAGAGCTGATAAGCAAGTAGATAGAGATCCGTAGGATAGTATGAAAAAACTGTCCTGCGGATTTTTCTTTTACACGATTTATGAGAAGCTGTTGTTGTAAAATCGCGGGAGAATCGTTATAATGTTAGCATAGGGGGAGCTGTGAATGGAAATGGAGGGGTAAATATGAAGGAAACAGAGCAGCAGAGAAAAAAGCGTGAACATGAGGAGGATTAGCGGCGGTTAAGAGAGTTCCGCCCTATTGACGACAATTTCATGCGGTGTCTTTTTAGAGATAATGTTCCATTAGTAGAGCTTGTCCTGCGGATTATTACAGGAAAAAATGATTTGATTATTACAAGCTGTGTGATACAAAAAGATATGAAACGTCTGGCAGGGGCACGTTCCATTTGTCTGGATGCATATGGGACGGATTTAAACGGTAAAAAGTATGATTTAGAAATTCAACGAGAGGATAAAGGGGCAGATCCATACAGAGCGAGATACCATTCCAGTGTTATGGATATTGAGAATCTGGATGCCGGGCAGGAATTTAAGGATCTGCCGGAAACATATACGATTTTTATTACGGAAAAGGATTTTTATGGGAAAGGGGAGCCGCTTTACATCGTAGAGAGGATGAACCTGACAACAGGTAAATATTTTGATGATGGGGAACATATTCTGTACGTAAACGGCGAGTATCGCGGAGATTCTGCTTTGGGGAAGTTAATGCATGATTTTAACTGTACGGATGCAAAAGATATGAACTTTGCTTTGATGGCAGAACGTACACGGTATCTGAAGGAGAACCCGAAAGGAGTGGACGAGATGTGTAAAAGTATGGAGGAAATGAGAAATGAAGCTGATTTAACAGCAAGGAAAAATATTGCATTTAATCTTATTAATATTGGTAAGCTGTCTTTTGAAGAAATTGCGAAATGTTCTGAACTTTCCTTGGAAGAGGTAAAGACATTGGCAGAACAGAAAGAAGCATGACACATGGAGGCGTTTCTTTGAACCATTCCTGAATCAACTCTGAACCAATTTTTCTACAGATACAAAGATTTATGGATATTTATGTTCCAGACCATGAAGACTATCGGCGCGGACGCTCCGAAAAAATCAGAAGATCATAGTGGGGGCGAAGCTGTATTAGAGCTGATAAGCAAGTAGATAGAGATCCGTAGGATAGTATGAAAAAGCTGTCCTGCGGATTTTCTTTTTTTAAATTAATTTACCTTCTATAAATGCATTATCAAATATCTTGACAAACATACCGATAGTATGATAATGTAGATACATACTGAAAGTATGTTAAGGAGGAGAGAAGGCATGGCAAGAAATAAGCATCCAGAAGAAACTGTTAATTTAATATTAGATGTTGCTTTCCGCCTGTTTATGGAAAAGGGGTATGAGCATACTTCCATTCAGGATATTATCAATAATTTAGGAGGTCTTAGCAAAGGCGCTATCTATCATCATTTTAAGTCAAAGGAGGATATTTTAGTTGCTGTTACAGATAAGATGACGGCTGAATCTAATCAGATGCTTACAGTCATTCGTGACCGTTCAGATCTTAGTGGTAAGGAAAAGTTGAGAACAATCTTTAGGGAATCCATCAGTCGGCCAGTACAGGACGATATTTTTACAGTAGCTCCGGATTTTCATAATAATCCGAAACTTCTTTTCAGCCTTTTGCATGATACCATAGATAACGCGGCGCCAAACTATATTTTGCCGATTATCAGGCAGGGTATTTTAGACGGCTCTATCAAAACGGATTACCCAGAGCAATTGGCAGAACTGATTTTGCTTGCAGCAAATGTCTGGATGAATCCTATGATATTTGATAGTACGGAGGAAGAATCTTACCGTAAATTTATGGTATTCAGACAGATGCTGCAAGGCTTTGGTCTGGATATTGTAGACAGCGAAATCTTAGAGAGATTGCAGGAGCTGGCATCTGCCTATCAAAAGAATAAGCATTAAAAAGAATAATCTGGCAATTTTTTATGGCCATGAATAAAATTCTGCCCTGTAAAATGGGCAGATATATTTTAAAACAAATACATACCGACGTACGGTACTGAAAGTTTCATATATCATGTTACAGCAGACGGAATAGAAAAAACGGAGGTTTAAAGAATGAATCAAAAACTATTTTCAAAGGATTTTACGTTAGTTGTC
>CAMNQH010000049.1 GCA_946549035.1 uncultured Lachnospiraceae bacterium
CCGCCCTTTACTCTCACCTTTATCTGAAAGGCGCCTTTTTCAAATCCTGGAAACCACGCTTTTACTGTGGTCGTGCCAAAATCAATTCCCCGAATCACACCCTTGGACACGGTGCAAATGGAAGTGTCTGCGCTGCTGTATTTTAAGCTGGTCAGGGGGATCTTGATCGTGGCAGAACCATTATGCCAGGTAATCAAAAGGGCTGATTTTTCACCGGCTTTGATTCTTTCATCAAACTGTATTTGGGGCTTATAGTATTTTTCATCTGCGGCTACAGAGATAGTCCTGCTCTTATTCCTGTCTTTATAGGAAGAGGCTTTTACCCCAGACGCCTTTTGCGTACCAAAACATTGTACCCAATAATATCTGCCGTCTATTTCAAAGCATCCGATTCCTATGGATTTGGAGTTTTTCGATAATATATTTGCCTTATGCCCAGGAGAATTCATCCATCCTGTCATTACGTTGGAGGCAGAGGCATATCCGGAGGCAATATTTTCCGCCCACATGCCGTCGCAAATAGTATAACAGTCGCTGCCGTTGGGCCTGGTATGGTTCCAGTAAAGGCTGGTTTCGGCCGCCCGCTTCATAGCTGCTTCCAAAAGCTTTTTGTCCATAGTAAGGCTTTTTAAGCCTCGTTTTTTCCGCTCCTTGTTCACCAGCTTTAATACCTGGAAGGACTTGGAATAGAATTCTTTCCCTTTGATCTTTACCTGGGCTGTCGTCTTATACGAACCGTCATCCTGCTTCGTAAAAGAACCCGGCATGTTTTTCAGCTTTGTAGCGTTAGGGAATGCATGATCCCCCAGCTCTTCTAAACCCGAGGGAAGGGTAACGCTTTTTAAAGAGCTGCAGCCGTAAAAGGCATACCGCTGAATGACCCTCAGCTTGCCTGGCAGCTTCAGTCCGGTCAGGGATCTGCAGTTCAAAAACGCTTGATAGGCAATCTCCTGCAGTCCGTTGGGCAGCGTCACTTCCTTAAGCCTGCTGCATTCTCCAAAGGAACCATTTTTTATGGAGGTCACGCCTTTTGGTATGGTAATCTTCTCCAGGGAGCTGCAATAGGCAAAGGCCAGATAATTCAAATCTGTAACGCCTCCCAGCTTCACGCTGCTAAGCTGCCTGCAGCCGTAAAAAGCCTGATAAGACAATTTTTTCAACCCGTTTTTTATGATCAGGGTTTTTAATTCCGAACATTTATAACACAGAAAATCCCCGATTTCCGTAACGGAGGACGGAATGGTAAGACCCGTCAGGCGGCTTTCCCAAAATGCCGAATTTCCTATCTTTTTCACGCTTCCGGGAATGGAAATTTTGGAAATGCCGCTGCCTAAAAAGGCATAATCCCCAATGGCAGTAACCCCAGACGGCACGGTATACCTTCCGCCTTCTTTCCCGGCGGGATACAAGTAGAGGGTATCTCTATCCCAGGAAAAAAGTACGCCGTCCCAAGACGCATATTTTAGATTGTTGGAAGATACAAAAATGTCTTTCAATGCCGTACACTTAAAAAAAGCCAGAGGATTTATGGACTTTACGGACGCCGGTATCAGAATCTCCAAAAGTCCGGCATTCTGAAACGCATAGGCCTGAATCGTCGTTATGCTATTGGGAAGCTTCACGCCTGACAGCTGAGAGCAATAGGCAAAGGCCCCTTTCCCAATCTCTTTTAAGGTCTTAGGCAGGCTTACCTTTTTCAGCTTTGTACATCCGTAAAAAGATGCTTCTCCAAGATACGTTACGCCGCTTTTTATCTCTACTTCTGTAATCTTACTGCGATAGGAATACCAAGGAGCCCCGGACGGAAAATCCTCCATGCTTCCGGTCCCTTTGACAGTCAGCTTCCCGTTTTTATAATTCCAGGAAAGACTGTCGCCCCCAGCTCCGCACTTCCCGGAAGTGGCAGCTTTTTTTCCGTCAGATTTGCCATAGGAAGGCACCTGTAATGCTTCCTCCTCCCACAATTCATCGTATCCCAATACAGGAGCAGCCCCTGCCTCCTTGGGCGCCGTGAGCGTATTTTCAAGGTCTTCTGTTTCTTTTGCATAGGAAAGCTGGCCAAAAGCCGTGCCGGCCAATATACAAGCCAGAAGGACTGCTATTACGTTTTTCCACTGATTCCTCATAATCATTCCTCCTTCTGACTATCATTATAGTACAATCCATCCAAAAAAGCAAACCATAACGGCTTTGTCCTAGCTCATGTTAATGAACTCATTTACCAATGATAATAATATCCTGCTCCATGTTCCAGGCAAAATTCCGCCACTCCCATTCCCATGGCAAATACGGCAAGGATCGCCACAACGGCAATAGCCCCAAGGTCATATTTTAAAACCGTATCTTCTCTCTTGATATTAGCGGCAAGCATTTCTACTCCCAAAAAAATCAAGATCAGGGGCCACAGCCGGAAAATAAAGGAAAAGGTAATGGCCGGCACCACCATATGGAGGAAAAATAAAACGCCAAACAGAATCAAAAGCATACCGCAGGTAATACTTCCTACTCTCCGTACTCTCATAACAGTCCACCACCTTCTTTTCTTTCTTTCTCCTCCTCTTCATCCAACTGGCGTTTCTTCCCACGAATCAGCCATAGCCCGGCCATCACCAAAAGGACGGCTACTACAACCTGGGGAACCATATTGGAAATACTCCAATACCAATCCATTAAATATGAGGGAATGCACCGCCGCAATACTGTTCCCAGATTATCCCATAAAATGGACGCCCCGATTACAATTAAAATCACAGCCAGAATATTCCTGGTTTTTCTGTCTAAATCCTTGGACGGCAGGATTTCCCTCAAATGGAACAGATAATCGTCTTCTTGTGCATAAAATTCTTCTTCCGACATACTTCGCAGATTATGGACATGGAAAAATCCATAACACCACAGCACCGGAAGCACAAACAGCAGCGGCCCCATATTCAGCCAGCTTGCTAAAAAGATCAGCAAAAAGAACGCTCCCATTAAACTAATCCCCTGCTTCATAAAGCCCAGATACATCTCTCCGGCCCCCGGCAAAAACGAAAAAATAAAAGTTAAAAATCCGCTCTTCCTTCTAGTCATTTTCATTTCCCTCCATTTAATAATAAATTTGCAAATTCATTCATTTTCATTGTCACACCATCAGCCGCACGACTGATTTCCTGCAACAGAGAATCCTCCTTCGCCTCCTCCGTCAAACGATTCTCTTCCAAATACCCTTTCTCACCAGGTATGCTCTGCCCTGGCAGTCCCATTTCTCTGAAATTCGCAGTAACTCCCAAAAGCAAAAGGGAAAATGCCACTGCCGCCCCCACCTTCATGCTGTACAGCCAAAGCTGAAGCTTCCGGGAAGTCTGCTTTACAACCGTCTGAGCCTGCACATCCAATTGCTTCACCCGATCCAAAATCTGTTCTGACAAATAGGCGGGAGGCAAGCCGGCTGTCTCTGACATAAATGCTTCTCCTTCCAAGACCTTTGCCAGACGTTCTGCACACCAGGTACAAGTACCGGTATGCTCCAAGACTTGCATAAATGCATCTGTATCCAACGTATCCTGCTTCAAGGCAATCCACATTTCTTCTGAAATATGGGAATTCTTAATTATCTCCTGCATATTGCCCGCTCCTCCTTTACTGTTTTTTTCAGCATCCCTTTTGCCCTGTATACCTGAGTCTGGATGGTTTTTACATTCTTTCCCTTTTCCTGTGCAATCTGTGAAATTGTTTTTTCCAGGTAAAAATGTTCCGTGGCCACGGTTTTATAAGGCTCTTTCAGACGCTGACAGACCTGGTACACATACTCCTTGGATTCTTTTTGCAGATATGCGCCCTCGGGAGTATCTCTGGTATCTTCCAGCCTTAAAAACATTTCTTCTTCTGCAGGCTGAACTCTTTGCTTTGCACTTTTCAGAAAATCCAGGCACTTATTAGATGCAATTTTACTGATCCATGCCTTCTCATAGTTTCGGTCAAAGGTGGACAGATTCTTATAAACGGCGATAAACACGTCCTGGGTCAAATCTTCTGCATCAAACTGGTTCTTAGTGGCTTTTAAGCAAATTGCATAAACCAGTCTCTGATATGTACCCAGCAAATATTCAAAGTAAGCCTCGTCATCCATTGCCATCCACCTCCTTAGCTTTGTCTGTCATTTTATATAACGAAATCTTTTTCATAATATCTTCAATTATTTTTCTTTTTTTTATTTTTTTAAAGTAAATTCTTCGCCCCTATTGCCCAATCATCCATTTCAGAAAAAACAGGGGCGGTTTCCCGCCCCTATATAACGTCGTACATCCTTTGTTTCCTTCTGTACAAGCATTATGCTTTTTTCAATTTTTCCGCGGCTTTTGTCCCGGCGGGAGTCGCCGCAAGGCCCCCCTCCCCGGTTTCTTTTAAAGCGCTTGGCATGGTAATGCCCACGGAACGCATAGCGTCAATCACTTGGTCTGCAGGAATTTTACTTTTTATTCCAGCCATGGCCATATCCGCGCTGGTAACGGCATTCACCGCTCCAATCACATTACGCTTTACACAAGGCACTTCTACCAGCCCCGCCACCGGGTCGCATACCAAACCAAGAAGATTTTTCAGCGCCATAGCTGCGGCGTGCAAAATCTCTTCTTCTTTGCCTCCGGCCAAAAACGCCAGTCCTCCGGCAGCCATAGCGCTTGCGCTTCCAATCTCTGCCTGGCAGCCTCCGGTGGCCCCTGCGATAAACGCTCTCTCTGCGATTACCATACCGATGCCTGCCGCTACATACAATGCCTTTACCATCTCTGAATCAGAGCTGTGATACGTATCTTGATATGTGAGAAACACTGCCGGAATAACGCCGCAGGAGCCGGCGGTCGGCGCCGCTACAATCCGCTTCATACAGGCATTGGATTCTCCCATTTTCAATGCCCTTGCCGTTACCTGCCCTATAAAATCTCCGCTCATATGTCTTTTGTTTCGGAGATACTCCTGCATCCGCTCCCCGTCTTGTCCCACCAGACCGCTGGCGGAAGTAAGGCGGGGGTCGTAATCTCCATCCGCTTTTTTCATCATTTGATACATATGGTTCATTTTTTCCAAAGATTCTTCCCGGGCTGCCATCCGGTCCGACATATCATCCTCCAAAAGGACCTCCCAGAAAGGCTTGTTTTCTTCCTTTGTCTTTGCAACAATCTCTTCTAACGAATGAAACCCCATGGCTATTCCTCCGCTTCTTTCAGACTTAAATAGGCGACGTCCAATATTCCCGGAAGGCCTCCCAGCCGTCCCAATGCTTCTTTTGGAATCTCCCCGTCGCACTCTAATATCATAACCGCGCTGCTTCCCCGCTTGCTCCGGTACAGCTGCATGGCAGCAATATTGATATCTTCCTGGGCAAGAGCAGCCGTTACTTCATTTACGATTCCCGGTTTATCCTGATTATTTACAATCAATGTAGGATATTCGCCTCCGAAATTCGCCGTTAATCCGTTCAGCTCGCACACCCGAATCCGTCCGCCTCCCAAAGAGGCTGCCACAAGCTCCAGCCGTTTTCCATGAGTTCCCGTAAGCAATAGCTTCACGGAATTGGGATGGACGTCTCCCAGCTCCACGGCCCAAAAGTCCACCTCCATGCCTTCTTTTTCGGCCGCTTCCAAGCTCACCGGAATCCGCTCGTCGTCTGTCTGCATCCCCAGCAGACCTGCCACCAAGGCCCGGTCTGTTCCATGTCCTCTACCTGTGGCCTGAAAAGAGCCGTGAAGGCAAATATCTGCTTTTTTCACCGGCTCTCCCAAAAGCAGCCGGGCCACGTAGCCAATCCGCACGGCTCCCGCTGTATGGGAGCTGGATGGCCCCACCATAACCGGCCCAATAATATCAAACAGGTTCATCTTCTCCTCCTTTGCTATAACAGCCCAGAAACGCTCGGCTGTACCCTTTTGCACGTTTGAAAACTTCTGTATTTACCATCCCTTACGCGCCATCACGCCCATCATACAGTTGACAAAATCCTCCGGCAAATCACAGGGCAGATTATGGCATCCCGGAAAATGCAGAATTTCACAACCAATCAGCTCCCCAAATTTCCTGGCGGCCTGCACATATCTGGATTCCCCGCTGCGCTCCCCAACAGCCACGGTAATGCGATCGGCATTCTTCTTATAGAACTCAATTTCCGGGAGATAACGCATAAATACAGAGAATTCATGATGCAAAAAATGATCGTAGTTGCCGATTTCCCGTTCCTCTACTTCCTTGGGCTTTGGCTGTTTCCGCTCGTCCCCTTCCCCAAGGGAAAGCATAAACTGAAGCATTGCCCGGTTGATCCTGCCCTTTGCCACATATGCTTCTATCTGCTTTACCCATTCCTGCTCTTCCTGCTGCTGGGGCAGCAGCGTCGTCAAGGGCGTCTCATATAACAAAAGATGGGAAACCAGCTTGGGATACGTCCGAAATACCTCCAAGGCTATACTGCCCCCGGCGCTGGCTCCTGCCAGAAACACCTGCTCCAGACCAAGATGTTCCATCAAAGCGTATGCGTCCCGCACCTGGGCTTTCATATCGTAGGCATCCTGATATACCGGAAGGCTTCTGGAGCTTCCCCGGCGGTCATAAGTAATCACTTGGTAATACGGGCGCAACAGCCTGGAAGCCTCCTTATATAAATCTCCATCCACCACGACTCCATGAATGAGAAGCAGCGGCTTCCCAGAGCCCTCCACTTCATAATAAAGATTTGCCTCTTCGGTCTTTAAGTACATGTTCCTTCTCCTTCCAACTGCTCCTGAAACAGCCGCTGCCCCAGAATCCTTACAGCATCGGCAATACAGCCTTCACAGCTTTGAAGCGGCTTTCCAGTATCAACGCCCTTAAGCTCCCGGCAAATCAAGGACTGGTTTTTTCCGGAAAATTCCGTCGCCAGCTCACGCACCAGGCGGCTGGTACCTGGCTTCGTGGCGCAAGCTGCAAGATCTTTGCAGCTATTGGTAAGCCCCGCCGCCATGGACATCGCCGTAACCGCGCCGCAAGTCCCCATCATACCGCCCATACCGCCTCCAAAGCCTTCAGCCACAGCAAACAGCGTCTCCTCCTCCACTCCCAGAAGGTCACTGTATGCACATAAAACGGCCTGGGCACAATTATAACCCTTCTTTCGGCTGTTAATAGCTCTGTTCACTCTTGTTTCCATATGCTTCCTCCCTCTTTTATTCCCAGGAATATCATATATAATTTACTTATTATTCTATATTGTAGCATATTGTAGTGTTTCTTCCAAACGTTTCTTCGAAAAATCAAGAGAAATTTTCTATTTGCTCTTGAAATTGTATTGATATCTGTGTAAAATATTTTTAGGGAGTTACCTATATGCTACTAATAACCAAAATGAAAGGTAATTACCTTTTTAAAAAATCTCAGTGAGGTGACCCATGGATAAACCAATTAATCCCTATCATTATGTGACAGGCTGTATCTCCGGCAAATGGAAAATGACCATTTTACACCATATTCACCACTATGGGAAAATCCGCTTCAATGAAACCAAAAAGACGCTGCAGGTCAGTGAAAAAGTACTGAGCCAGCAGCTGAAAGAGCTGGCTGCCGACGGCCTGGTGGAGCGCATCCAATACAATACAATTCCTTTGAAGGTAGAATATATTTTAACTCCCCTGGGGGAAGATCTGATTCCGGCGTTGGATATCCTTTATGTCTGGAGCATTCGCCGAATGGCCCAGTTGGACATGCCTATTGATTTAGATGCATTTGCAGTACATACAGAGCAGAAATATACAGACCAGCTTTTAGGTATTATGGAAGCATATATGAAAAAGAACGCAGAAGGGAGCTCTCCTTGTCCTGCAAGCGGCATATAAATGGCGGCAAATGGGACTGTCGTAACTAAGATTCCTTTTACGACAGCCTCATTTTTTATTACATATGACAACATTCGTTTCACGGGAAATCTTTTAAAAATTCCAGAACACAAAAAAGAGAAGCATCCAGCCAATACCTTCCAGGAGACGCTTCTCTTCTTTCATTCACACTTCCATCTTTTATGAAAGCTAATCCACTATGTAAAAATTTCCAACGGGCGCTTTGTTTTTTTATTCGCCCCGCAATTATAAAAATCTGGCCTTTATATCCCGCACTTCCGATTCTAACATTCTAACTTTGATCGCCAGCATTTCAACCTCGCTGCTCGGCTTCATCGCGTCATGCAAGTTCCTTGACAAGTCAAGATGCCCTTCCGCTACACGCTGAATATTTACTCGAATTTCATTGTCAAGTATCAAATTCATTTTGCTAACCTTTTGTTTTACATCTTTCAGGTCGCTCTTTACGTCCTGCATCTCGTCCTTCAAGACTCGAATATCCTCTTTCATGACCTGCATTTCGCTTTTCACGTCCTGCATCTCGTCCTTCAGGACTCGGATATCCTCTTTCATGACCTGCATCTCGTCCTTCAGGACTCGGATATCCTCTTTCATTTCCTGCATTTCGCCTTTCATTCCCTGCATCTCTGCAAGGAGCAGATCCAGTTTTTCACTATCTGTCATATTATCGCTCCTTCACCTATCAACTACTTCCAACACTTGTTCCCATTAAAACAAAGTAGGCAATCCCACTTCAATTCCCCGAATCCCTCCATTCCAAGGAGGTTGCACACGTTATGTACCCGGCATGGCCGACCTGGCGGCAACATTCCTTTGAGCGGAGTGAGCATCCTTCCCGAAGGGTTTTATCTTATGGTAATACCCTCAGTGGATAAAGGGTATCATTCTTTCAAACATCACAGTGTCGCAGTATTTCCAAAAGATAGAAAAACAGGAAGCCGTACCCCGCCAGGCCTAAAGCTTCCTGTTCTCCTATCCGGCCGCCTATTTTTTGACAGCTTCTTTGTTCAAACGCTTCTCAATATACTCTTGAATCTTGTCCTTGGGGATATCCAGGGAAATGGAAAATTCTGTATACAAGTTTTCCTCAGCCATCTTGAAATAGCGTTCATCCGTAGCCGTAACCTTCTTCCCTTGGGACGCACGTTCCTGATTCCTGTGATACAGCGTCTTAATTATGCGAATCCAGTTTTTGCATTCGCAGCTTCTTAAATATTCCTTATACTTCTGTTCCCTAAGCTTCTCTTCTGAAATTCCAACTTGTTCCATAGTTGGAATCTCATCAATCAATGCTAACGTCTCTTCTTTCGTCAGGACTCTGCGGAGCTTCATTTTAGGGTTGTCCACAGGAGTAAAAATCTTATTCCCGTTCTTCCCATATGGCAACATCACATAATATAACCGTTCCTTTGCTACTCCGGGTAAATCCATGGTAGTGACGTCTTCAATCACACAGATTCCCGTACTGCCATATACAATATAATCTCCTTTTTTAAACATATACTGCTCCCTTCTGTGATATTTTTATTTTACCACTTTTTTTGAAGTTCTGTCAGTATTTTTTGTAAAAAGAGAATATTTTTGTGAAAATTTATCAGTTTTCAACCTGCCAAACCTGTGCACTATCACGAAGAAACGGCCATTTTTCAGGTTATACCAATGCTTTTACCAGAGATTCCATCTGCTGCGCGTTCTGCTCTTTCATGGACGACTTGATACTTACCACCGGTTCCACCAAAGTAATATCCTTTAACGATTCCAGAATTCCCTTCATCAATCTTCCAGAAGCCGGCGCCCAGCTTCCGTTTTCCATCAATCCTACCGTACGTTTCTGATAGCCCTTCGCTTTCAAATGATGGAGAAAATCCTCCATGCATGGGAACAGGCCGCCGTCATACGTAGGACTTGCCAATACCATGCGGTCATAGCGAAAAGCATCCTCTATGGCTTCTGCCATATCATCCCGGGCCAGATCCGTAACAGCCACTTTTTCCGCCCCTGCTTCCCTTAACATGTCCGCCAACTGAAGCGCCGCTTTTCTGGTATTTCCGTGAATGGAAGCATACGCAAGCAAAATCCCCTTATCCTCCGGCTCGTAGCTGCTCCATGTATTGTACTTTCCAATATAGTAGTCTAGATTTTCTTTTAAAATTGGGCCGTGAAGGGGGCAAATCATCTGAATATCCAGAGCAGCCGCCTTTTTCAGCAGCGCCTGTACTTGTGCGCCGTATTTTCCCACGATATTAAAATAATAGCGACGGGCCTCACACGCCCAGTCTTCTTCCGTATCCAATGCTCCGAATTTACCGAATCCGTCAGCGGAAAACAAGATTTTTTCTGTGCTCTCATAGGTAACCATAACCTCCGGCCAATGCACCATAGGAGCCATCACAAAATGCAGCGTATGGCTGCCCAGAGACAAAGTATCTCCTTCTTTCACCGTAACCGTCCGGCCAGACAAATCAAAATCAAAAAACTGATGAATCATTGGGAAGGTTTTGGCATTTCCTACCAGCTGCATATTCGGATATTTATCTGCCAAAATTTTCATGCTTGCCCCATGATCCGGCTCCATATGGGAAATGACAAGATAATCCGGTGTGCGGCCGTCTAATTCCCGTTCCAGATTCTGAAGCCATTCGTCCGTCTTTCTCACGTCAACCGTATCCATCACTGTAATTTTATCATCCAGTATCAGATAGGAGTTGTAAGCCACGCCGTTGGGAATGATATATTGGCTTTCAAATAAATCAAGGTCCTTGTCATCCGCTCCTATATAGCGAATCTGCTGTGAAATAAATGTGTCTTTCATAAGGTTCCTCCTTTTTATCGTAAAAATTGCATCCATAGCTATGCCAATGTTTGGCCCATGAAAAGGGGACCGAGCTTTCAGTCCCCTTTTCCTTATTCTAACAATAGAAAATCTCTCGGCAGGTAAACGTTATGATGTTACTTACCAGATAAATATTCATCAATTCCTTTGGCCGCCGCTTTTCCTGCGCCCATGGCCAAAATTACGGTAGCCGCTCCTGTTACGGCGTCTCCTCCGGCATATACTCCTTCTTTGGTGGTTTTACCATTGTTCTCATCCGCAACAATACACTTCCATTTATTCACTTCCAAACCTTTGGTGGTGGAAGAAATCAAGGGATTGGGCGAAGTGCCAAGGGACATAATCACCGTATCCAGCTCTAACTCAAACTCAGATCCCGGAATCTCCACAGGTCTTCTTCTGCCGGACGCGTCCGGTTCTCCCAGCTCCATACGGATGCAGCGCATCCCCTTTACCCAGCCGTTTTCATCGGAAAGAATCTCCACCGGGTTGGTAAGCAAGTCAAAAATAATGCCTTCTTCCTTGGCGTGATGTACTTCTTCTACTCTGGCGGGCAGCTCTTCTTCACTCCTGCGGTATACAATATGTACTTCTGCCCCCAGCCGCAGCGCCGTTCTGGCCGCATCCATAGCTACATTACCGCCGCCTACTACGGCCACCTTGCTTCCTCTGGAAATGGGCGTATCGTAATCCTCCTGGAAGGCTTTCATTAAATTGTTCCTGGTTAAGTATTCGTTGGCGGAAAATACGCCGTTGGCATTCTCCCCGGGAATTCCCATAAATTTGGGAAGTCCTGCTCCGGAACCGATAAACACGGCCTCGAATCCTTCTTCGTCCATCAGCTCGTCAATGGTGGTGGCTTTGCCGATTACCACATTGGTCTCAATCTTAACCCCCAAAGCTTTTACATTCTCAATCTCTTCCGCTACCACCTTCTGCTTGGGAAGACGGAATTCCGGAATTCCGTAAATCAATACGCCTCCCGCCTCATGCAGGGCTTCAAATATTGTAACGTCATAACCCATCTTGGCCAAATCCCCGGCACAGGTCAAGCCTGCAGGACCGGAGCCTATCACCGCTACTTTCCGGTTCTTTTTTTCCTGGGCAGGCTGGGGCTTAATATGATTCTCCCTGGCCCAGTCCGCAACGAAACGCTCCAGCTTTCCAATGGATACGGGTTCGCCTTTTACGCCCCGGATGCATCTTCCCTCGCACTGGCTCTCCTGAGGGCATACCCGTCCGCAGACCGCCGGAAGAGCAGAAGCCTGGGAAATCACCTGATAAGCGTTTTCAAAATTCCCTTCCTTTACTTGAGCGATAAACCCTGGAATATCAATAGCCACGGGACACCCTTCGATACACTTGGCATTTTTGCAATTAATACAGCGGGTGGATTCCTCCATCGCTTCTTCTTTATTATATCCGTAACAAACCTCTTCAAAGTTTGTGGCTCTAACCTTTGCATCCTGTTCCCTTACCGGAACCTTTTTTAATACATCCATTACTTGTCACCTCCGCAATGTCCACATCCGCCGTGATGGGTGTCGCCCTCCTGAAGCTTTAACATAGCCCGGCCTTCTTCTGTCTTATACATTTGCTGCCGCTTCATAGCTTCTTCAAAATTCACCTGGTGTCCGTCAAATTCCGGACCGTCCACGCAGGCAAACTTCACTTCTCCGCCTACGGTTACCCTGCATGCGCCGCACATTCCGGTACCGTCCACCATAATCGGGTTCAATGATACAATTGTTGGGATTCCAAGATCCTTTGTCATCAGACAGACAAATTTCATCATAATCATAGGGCCTATGGCAATGCAAGTATCATAGTGAATGCCTTTTTCTTCCACCAGCTCCTTGATCACTCCTGTAACCATGCCGGGAGTTCCGTAGCTCCCGTCATCAGTAGTTATGTAAAGGTTTCCTGCTACTGCTTTCATCTCTTCTTCCAGAATCAGCATATCTTTTGTCTTTGCCCCCATAATCACATCCACCTGGATTCCATGCTCCTTCATCCACTTTACCTGGGGATAGACGGGCGCAGTTCCCACGCCTCCTGCTACAAACAGGATACGTTTTTCTTTCAGCTTCTCCAAATCCTCCTTCACGAATTCAGAGGGACATCCCAGGGGACCTACAAAATCCTCAAACGCATCTCCTTCCTTCAAATAAGACATACGTTCTGTAGACGCTCCTACGATTTGAAATACAATGGTAATCGTCCCTGCTTTCCTGTTGAAATCGCAGATTGTCAATGGAATCCGCTCTCCTGCTGCGTCCGTCTTTGCAATAATGAACTGTCCTGGTTCACAATGCTTGGCAATTCTCGGGGCAACCACATCCATCAGGAAAATTTTGTCCGCAAGCTTTCTTGCTTTTGTAATTGGATACATTATTTAGCCTCCCACTTCTAAATTTATTAAATACCACTTCATTATGATAATATAGAGCTGGTAAATTTGCAACTGTTTTTTACATCCTGCCACTTCAAAAAGGGATGCAATAAGGCTCTCGCCCCTGCATCCCTAATAGGAAATATGAACGTGTTCTGACTGGCTTACTCTTCCCGTTTTACAAAGGTTCTGGCTTCCTCCTGGCCCCTCTGAACACGAAGAGCTCCAAGAGCCAAGGATTCCATCTCATTCTCCCCGGCGTATACCAATACGGGAGCAATGAATTTCACCCGTTTCTCCACTTCTTTGGTGAAATATTCGGAATAAGCGATTCCTCCGGTAAGAATGATCTTTTCCACGTCTCCGTTGACGCATACGGATAATTTTGCAATGTTTTTGGCCACATTCAAGGCCATAGCGTCGTAAATAAGTTTTGCTTTTTCATCCCCGGCTTGAATTCGCTGCTCCAGCTCTCTGGTATCGTTGATTCCAAAGTAACCCATAAGCCCGCCCTGGGTCTTTACCTTTTTCATCATTTTCTTAGCGTCCATGTCCGGCTGGTCCATCATCTTAATAATCTGAAAGCCCGGGAGCCCTCCGGCCCGTTCCGGTGAGAAAGGCCCCTCGTCATCGGAAATCATATCAATCATACGGCCCCCATGATGGATGGAAACGGAAATGCCGCCGCCCAAGTGGGTTACAATCACATTGATATCCTTATATGCTTTCTTGGATTCCCTGGCGTAACGCATAGCCGCCGCCCGCATATTCAGATTATGTCCCATGCCCTTTCTGCGCATTTCAGGAAGTCCCGTTATTTTACTGATTTCATCCAGCTCATCCACCGTCACCGCATCGTAAATATAAGCCGGAATATGATTCAATTCCCTGGAAATCGCATCTGCAATCACAGCCCCCAGATTCGAAGCGTGTTCATTCTGAGGCGCATAGGTCAGCTGCCACACCATATCTTCATTGACCTTATAGGCTCCTGCCGAAAGAGGAGGCAAAAGACCGCCCCGGGCTACGATACAAGTAAGCTCCTCCAAAGCAACTCCATGGTTTTTCAATGCTTCCAGAATCAGTCCTTTCCGGAAATCATACTGGGAAATAATATCTTCAAAGGGAGACAGCTCCTCTGAGGAGTGAGAAAGGCTTTCTACAAACAGAGGCTTTTCGTCTTCGTACACTGCAATTTTTGTGGAAGTGGAGCCTGGGTTCATAACTAATATTTTTTCCATAACGACCTCCTAGTTTGCTGCTGTGGCTGCGGAAGCAAGTACCAGGGACAAAAATTTTTCTTCAGCGGAAGAGCCTCTGGAGGTCAAAACGATAGGCACCTTAGCGCCTACGATAAAGCCTGCCATCCTGCCTCTGGAAATCACCGTAATACTTTTGCCCAGCACATTTCCCACATGGATATTTGGAACGATAATAGCGTCTGCGTCCCCGGCTACCGGATTGGTAAAGCCTTTGATATGTGCAATCTCCTTGTCCAAGGCAATATCCAAAGAAATCGGCCCGCAAACGGTACAGTCTTTAATTTCTCCCCGTTTGTTCATCTCCTCCAGCTCATGGGCTTCTATCGTCTCCGGCATCTTGGGGTTGACCTTCTCTACAGCGGCCACACATGCAATCTTGGGATTCTCATAGCCCAAGGCTTTTAATGTCTCAACGGTATTGATGATAATATCTCGTTTCTGCTCCAACGTGGGATAAGTCATCATTCCGCCGTCTGTGGTCACAATCAATTTATGATAGTAGGGAAGCTCATCCAGCACAAAATGAGACATCACACGTCCGGTGCCAAGTCCCGTCTCTTTGTTCACCACCGGCTTTAATATCTGAGCCGTCTCCAATTTGCCCTTCATAATAAAGTCGCCTTTTCCCTGGTGAATCAATGCGACTGCTTTTGCCGCCGCTTCATCTGGATTGGGAACGTCATAAATATCTTCTCTGGCCACGGTAAGTCCGATTTTTTCACAAATCTCCTGAATCACAGCCGCGTCTCCCACCAGAACCGGAACTACAATGCCTTCCTTCTGGGCGTGCACAATGGCTTCCAAAGTATGTTCATCCCCTGCTGCGGCAACAATCACCCGCTTTGCCTCTGGAAAAGCTTTTACCTTTGCTACCAGTTCCTCGTAATTCTTTAACACCATACTCACTTGATCCTCTCTTCCCTTTTTGATAGAAAAAGACGCCTGCCTGGACAGAATGTTGCGTCTTTTGCAGGCTCCTTCTTCTGCGCTTTTATCTTCTATCAGATAAAATACCCTCCTCACGATTTTGGATGTTCCCTTCCCATCCAATACAAAAATCCTATATCTTGCACGATTTTTGTTTTTTCTTATTATAGCACCCTTTTTCCGTGAACGCAATAGGGAATTTATATTATATATTTTGCATTTTATATGATATATCGTCATTGGCTACCTCAAATTACAGGAGTAACAAAAAATCACCTAATAAACATGCCACTCTGCAGGTTACATGTCAAATTCCCCCACTTGGCGTTTTTTCATTGCACTCCCTTTGGGAAAGAGCTACAATAAAAAAATGAATGGCAGGCGCCCCATTCCATATTTTCAGGAGGAACCAATATGAACCATATGATTGAAATCCATCATCTTTATAAGCGCTACAAAGCCGTAACTGCTGTAAATGATTTAAGCTTTCATGTAAAGGAGGGGGAATTTTTCGCATTTCTGGGGGTAAATGGCGCTGGCAAAAGCACCACCATCTCTTTGATGTGCGGCCGCTTACATCCGGATTCCGGAGACATTCTAATCAAGGGCAAGCCCATAAAAAACCATGAGGACCAGCTCAAACGCTGCCTTGGAGTTGTATTTCAGGATTCCCTGTTAGATAAGCAGCTGACCGTTTTAGACAACCTAAAATGCCGCGCCGCCCTTTACGGTATCCGTGGAGAAGATTTCACACGGCGTATTAAGGAGCTGTCCCGGCAGTTGGAATTTGACGACCTTCTCAAGCGCCGGGTGGACCGGCTCTCCGGCGGGCAGCGAAGGCGTATTGATATTGCCAGAGCGCTCCTGCACAAGCCGGAACTACTGATTTTAGATGAGCCCACCACGGGACTTGACCCCCAGACCAGACAGGCGGTATGGGCCGCCATTCATGCTCTGCGGGCAAAAGAACATATTACCGTCTTTCTCACCACCCACTATATGGAGGAAGCCGCCGATACCGATTACGTGATCATTTTAGACGAAGGGCAAATCGCTGCTGAAGGAACGCCTCTTACATTGAAAAACACCTATACCGGAGATTTTATTACCATGTACGACAGGAAGGAGCCAGATATTCGCATCCTGAACGTTCCATATGAAAAAGCCGGAGAAGCATACCGTATCCCCGTAGCAAATACCGGAGAGGCAACCAGATTAATTCTGTCTCATCCAGAGCTGTTTACCGATTACGAAATTACAAAAGGAACGATGGACGATGTATTTCTGGCTGTCACAGGAAAGAAAATAGGAGGAACTCCATGACATATGCAATGATTTCACGCAATATCAAATTATTTTTTAAAGACAAGGGGATGCTTTTCACCTCTTTGGTCACGCCTTGCATACTTTTGGTTCTGTACGCCACTTTTTTGAAAAATATCTATGACGACAGTTTTCGGTCCGCCATTCCGGAGGGCTTTTCAATCCCGGATACTTTAATCGAAGCTACCGTGGGGGGAGAGCTTATATCCTCCCTTTTGGCCGTCTGCTGCGTTACGGTGGCTTTCTGCGCCAATTTTCTCTCCGTACAGGATAAGGTCAGCGGGGCGGTTCAGGATTTTCTGATTACACCCTTGAAAAAATATGTGCTTCCGACAAGTTATTATATCGCATCGTTTTTATCCACACTGATCATCTGTTTTCTTGCTCTTATCGCATGCCTGTGTTACCTCTCCTTTGTAGGATGGTATCTTTCTCCTCAGGACGTGGCGTTTCTGTCTTTGGATATTGTATTGCTGACCCTGTTCGGAACTGCCCTGTCTTCCATTATCAATGTTTTTCTAACCACTCAGGGGCAGATTTCTGCAGTAGAAACCATCATAAGCGCCGGTTACGGCTTTCTTTGCGGCGCCTACATGCCTATTTCCAATTTCAGCAGCAGCCTGCAAACGGCTCTTTCCTTCCTGCCCAGCACCTATGGCACTTCCCTGGTTCGAAACCATGCGCTGCGAGGCGTCTTTGAACAGATGGAACAGGAAGGCATTCCTTTAGCGCTCATCCAGGGTATCAAGGAATCCATTGACTGCCGCCTGTTTTTTCAAGATCAGGAAGTAACCCTTTCCAATATGTACCTTTTCGTGGGAATCACCGTGACCCTCTTGATTCTGCTTTATATTGGGATCTATGTGCTTCGGGAGAAAAAACGCAAATGAAGATTACCATAGAAAATATCCCGCCGGAAGGCGAGGAAGAAATTATCATTCGCATGAACCAATTAAGCCCGGAGATTCTGGCGCTGATACAAGGGCTAAAATCAGACCGCCATAAGCTCAACGGTTACCATCCAGACGGCAGCTTCAGTCCCATCCATCCCAAAGACGTCTACTATTTTGAAACTGTAGACAACAAAGTATTTGCTTATGGCCAAAAAGAAATCCTGGAAGTCAAGCTTCGTTTGTATGAATTGGAAAAGCGCCTTGGAGGAGGGGATTTCATCCGGGTTTCAAAATCCATGATTCTCAACCTCTCCAAAGTAAAACGATTTTCCCCTTCCCTCAGCGGACGCTTTGAAGCAATCCTTTTG
Organism: uncultured Lachnospiraceae bacterium; assembly: GCA_946549035.1. Classification (GTDB taxonomy): domain Bacteria; phylum Bacillota; class Clostridia; order Lachnospirales; family Lachnospiraceae; genus 14-2. The sequence continues at coordinate 17,858 of CAMNQH010000049.1, forward strand.
AATCATGAAAAAGTCCTGATTTCCAGGCAATATGTCCCGGAAATCAAGAACCGTCTGGAACTATGAGGTGATGTTATGAGAAAAAGAATCACACGAATATTGCATCTTATCACAACCATTACCACTGGTACGCTGATTGTCTGTATGGGATGGTATTATTTAACCTTTATCTTGTCGGGAGAATCCATCACCAAAGCCACCGTTCCCTTTTTAACATTGCCGGAAATTCTCTCCATCGGGATCCTATGCGGAATTTCCACAGAATTCCTTCTCCCCCAGCGGGAATTGCATACAGCGGAGGTCTGGATCCGCTTAATTCTCCATTATATACTGATCAACGGCATTGTTTTAGTATGCGGATATTTTTATAAATGGTACTCCTTAGATCCCCAAAGCGTACTGCTGATGTGCGCAACCTCCGCCGGCGTCTATGCATTTACATTTTTTCAGAATTATTATAAAGATAAAAAAACATCCGATGAAATGAACGAAAAGCTGAAACGATATGAAATTCCTAAGAAAAAGGAATGATTTTTGCAAGAAATGAAGCCGCCCCAAAACCCAGCTTATGTACAGAATGAGAAAGCCTCTTTGACCTAACCCTCGTCTCCTGCAGATAGCGGCTGTTTTGCGGCAGCTTTGTTTTATTCTATAACATGTTTCACAATTCTTCTTTATCCCGTTCCTTTACATACTGCAAATTTCTCAGTATATGCGTCCTGGCCCAGCTTCGATGGGCGTCTAAGCCATCGCATACCCCGGGAAAATCTCCCTTTTGCACCGCATCGTGAATCTGCTCAAAATACGTAATGCCGGAATGATATTTGTGCTCTTTTCCCGGCGTCTGCATGGTAAAGAGGGTGTGCATCATTTCTTCCACACCGCTTAAGCTGGTACTCTTATTCCTCAATCTCTGATTCTCTGCATTTTGATAAAATACGTCCTTGATATTTCGGATACAAATACAGCTCTCCTGGAGATTATCGGAAGCCCGGTATCGTTTGATATGAACCTCAATCTCATCCGCCATCTGGTGCAAATTCCCCTTCTGCATGGCATAACGGACGGCTCCCATTTCGAAGGCTGCCTGAAGCTCCTGTATCTCAATCACATCTGTCTCTTCCAGATTGATGACATTGGCTCCCACGTTATTTTCAAATTCAATCAGTCCCTCGTTCAAAAGCCGGTTTAAGGCCTCCCGCACCGGAGTGGAACTGACCCCATATTCCTCCTGGAGCTTGCTTACATTCAGTTTGCTTCCAAAGGGAATTTCTAATTTTACAATGCTTTCCCTGATCTTCTCATATACCTGATCCACAAGAGATAGTCGTTTAATCACTGCCATTGCGTTTACTTTCTTCCTTTCATCCCTCAATACATCATGTGTGCCCCAATGGACAACCTTGACTTGTCATTTTGTATTTTGCACAATAACAAATCTATATCTATTATGCCATAAATGCAGGAAGATGTAAATGGGAAAAATCCTATACCAACGGCAAGGGCTTCACCCATATTTCCATACTTGCCATATCCTCCAAGCCACAGTAATATTTTTCTGCCGCAAACGCCTCTGTAGTGAAGTTGTGCCGGGGCAGCCATATGCTAAACAGATAGTTGTTGGCCTGATTCAGCGCAACTGTTACCAAATCCTCAAAACTCTCCGCCTCAATTTTACAGACGATATATTCTCCTGCCGTAAGCTCCTGCTTCCAAAAGCCTTTCGGTAACTGTTTGGGGATTTCTTGTACAAGTCCGCCAGCAAAATAAGTGAAATACCCCTGTGCAGAATCTCCCATGTAGGACATGCCCAGTTCTACCCCACTGTCAAGACCCGCAAAAAGCAGTTCTTTCTCTCTGTGATATCGCTTCCAAAGCTCTCCCGGCACATCTATGCCGGTACTTTCACCCACCGGCATTTGTTCAGAGATATTCACTTCTGCCGCCAGTCCCAAGTATATTTCCGGCTGTTTTAACGTTCTTCTTTGAACCTCCAAGACAATATCCCCCACTACCAATGGAACGCCTTCGTCTACCAATACATAATTCATAGAGACTTGCGGCCTGTTAAATGTATTAAGCGTGGGTAAATCCTTTCTGTACTCATCGGGAGTCATCCCATATGTTTCCTTAAACGCCCGCGTAAAATTGGCATGGCTTGAAAAGCCATAGTCCAAAGCAATGTCCAAAATTCTTCGTTCCCTATCCTTTAGATGTTCTGTCACCTTAGCTAAACGGCGAAGCTTCACATATTCCTGCACTGGTTTTTTGACTAATTGCTTAAACAAACGTTGAAAGTAAAACGGAGATAAACCAACCGTATTTGCCAGCTCTTCCGTTGAGATGTCTTCTTTCAAGTGTGTTTCAATAAACGTCAAAGATTGTTCGATTGTTTTCCATGCGTACATAGGGGAGCCTCCTTCTATTTGATGTTTTTATGTTACCCGTTGTCCACTGAGTATATCATATAATGTTTTACCAGGCTTCTCACCCTATGCCCTTTCCATAGCTTTCTCTTGTTTTACTCTTCTGTTTCCGCTCTTTCAAACCTGGTTACGAATGCTTCCAGCACAGAACAAGCAATACGAAGCTCTCAAATCCTAATAAATCAACAAGCAAAAACAGAATCCCCGGCGCTGTCCCCACCGCTCCCGCAAGCAAAAGCATTATTCCCGGCACTATATATTTTCTTGGATGATGCCACAAATCGCTTTCTATCTTCCATCCTCGGACAGGATAAAACCATTCCAGCAAAACAGAGAAAATTGCGCTTTGCAAGGCAAAGAAAAGACCGGAAGCCGCCATAAAAACCGTAACGCCCCCAGCCTGGATCTGAAAGCTTACAAGAAATATAACATCCGCAATCAAATTACATCCGAAAATAAACAAACAATAAGGTATGCAAAATGCTTTTCTTTGGCCGGGAAGGAAGCGGACCGCCTGCTCCAGGGCCGGGTCGCAGGACAGCAAAATGCAAATGGGGGTGTTTAGAGAAAGAACGGCAAACCCAACGGGAATCACAAACTTAATCTCCATTTGCCTGAAAAACAAAGGCAGCACACAGGCAACGCACCACAGAACCGCCGTATTCAGCCAATAATTTTTATGACGATTCATATATCGATAAAAATAACGCCACACACAACCATGTCTACACTCTCTCATCTTTGACTTATGCTTACTCCCTTGAACATAAAAGGCATATCCGTCTCCAGAGCGCAATAAAAAGAAAGACCATACGCCATTGACCGCTGCCATCATAAAAAACCATGGGCTATTCCCACAATAGAATATCCCTGCAAGGGCAGCCACAGCCCAAAGGATTACCCCATACCAGTATTTTTTCAGGGAAAAAGCAGCGGCAGTCATAAAGACGGCGTTTCCGATACATAATATGATTCCTAAAATTTCCATTCCACTTTGATCCGTCACCGCCAGCAAAACGGCCAAAAGAATTGACGTTTTTGTAAAAACCGTATAGACCCCCAAAGCCACGATGTAGAAAATAACAAACTCCCGTCTTTCAAAGGGAAGCATTATAAGATTTTTCATATATGCGGCGTTCTCTTCGGAAGAAAGAGACTGCCACATAACACCGGCGGTAAATGCAGTGACCGTCAAGTATAAGATCGAGGGCTCAGCCGAAATCCGGAAATTTCCCATATACAGTCCCAAAAATACCACCAAACAAATCAGTAATGTGCGGGTGACTTTCTCGTATTTCTCACCAATTAATTTTTTTGAAAATGCTTTATAGATCATGGTCATAATGCAGCGCCTCCCGAATATCCCCGGCATTCAACTGTTCCTTTTCGAATACCCTCTGAATTTGTCCCTGTTCCAAAACAAATACCCGGTCCGAGGTAAGGGTAATACTTTCCAAAATATGAGAAGAAAAAAGAACCGTCCCATATTCCTTATAACCTGCAATTTGCTGATACAAATACTCCGTACTCTCAAAGTCCAGCCCGTTCACCGGCTCATCCAGAAACAACAGTTCCGGCTTCAGCGCAAAGGCAGTAATTAAAAATACTTTTTTACGGTTGCCGGTGGAAAGGTCTTTTATCAAGACATCTGTAAACTCCTGAAAATGAAATCCCTCAACAAGCTCTGATACATCCGGCAGGGCTTTTTGATATGCCAAGCATACATAGGACAAATACTCCCGAAATGTAAAATACCCAAAGGAAGCGTCCTCCGAAAATACGGTATAGCGGCAAAGCTTAAACTCCTTCTCTCGGAATCTTACAGAACGTCCGCAAAACCAAAGTCCCTTTGAGCGGTACCCGGTATGCATACCAGACAGCACATTCAAAAGTGTGGTTTTCCCGGCTCCGTTCAGCCCAATCAGCCCCGCCGCCTCATGCTTTTTCAGCTCCAATGAAAAATCTGACAATATCATTTTTTCACTGTGATACCATGCACTTAAATTCTGAATTCTCAGTAACGATGTATCCATCTTATTCGCCCCCTTTTTCTTCCTTTTCTTTCTTCCATGTATCATAGGCTGAATACAAGAAGGCGCCCCCTAATATAAGGTAAAGAGCTGTCATTGCAAAGTTACCTGATACTAAACTAATTACAGCCGCTGCCATCCAAACAATCCCTATAATTCCTCTCATATATACATGACGCATAATTTTTCCTCCTTCTGTGGTTCTTTCTTTGTTGTATCTATATCATAACGGATCAACGGCACTTCTGCCAAACTGTCCGTAAACGGCAGGTTTTTGACCACGAAAAAAGAGACTGCCACGTAACAGTCTCTCGATACAAGCCTTGAGCAAATGCTCATGTACGGTAAAGAAGCAAGCAACCGAAAACAAGAGATAGACCGCCAGCACCACACTATTCCGAACCAAAGACCAAAAGACAAGCACCGTGGAAATGTGTATAACTTGCTATTCCGTCATGGAAAAGTCCGTTCACAGAACATGGAAAAGCTAAAGTGCAGCTTTCCCACATTCTGCAAACGGACTTTCCCACAACTCCATAAGACAGCAAGTTATGCACATTCCCACAAATCCAAACTTATATAAAATCCAAACTTTTCTGAAAACGGCTTGATA
>CAMNQH010000050.1 GCA_946549035.1 uncultured Lachnospiraceae bacterium
AGGGGCAGTAGATTTTCTGGGGTTCTTTCTTTTGTACTAACACAATAACACCAAAAGGCGCCGCTACCATAATGGACAGTTCTCCCGTGACCTTGCTGATCAGCGGCTCAGATACAAATACATTTCCTCTCATGGCCTGACGTACGTATTCCCGGTCTGAATAATCGTTTCCGTCAAAAATACTGATGCCGTCTGCACCTACAATATTTCCCCTCTGAAAATTGTGCATGGAAACGCGCTCATCCATAATCGCCTGTTTTTCTTCTACCGGTACGCTTGGGTTGGACAGCTGCGGAATACATCCCACTTCCATGACAACGTTCTTATATACCTCCAGCTCCTGCTGCGCTCGTCCGGCCGCTAAGACTGCCGTCTGGCTCATCATCTGTTCTACGGTGGATATGGTATTGTTATAGTTTAACATGATGCTGGAAGAACCGGATGCAATTAGTCCAATCAAAACCGTTAGAATCAGACACAAAGTGATTTTAGTTCGAATGCTTTTCATTTGAATACTACCTCCTGCTCATATGGCTGAATTTTGAGACGCCGCCCGCAACATATCCAGTCGCCATAATCTGTTACATATTATAAAATTCACCATTCCTGCCTGTCAACAGGAATCTGCCTTCTCCGGTGTATAAAATCAGCTTTTCCAAAATCCATCTATACATTTTTCTCAATATCTTGTATAATGATGTTTAAATTGTTCCAAATTTAGAAATGAAAGGAAGATGACAGTGAATTCATCCTATGAGACGTTACAACGTTGTTATGAGAGCTTTCGGCAGAAAATCGATTTTTGCCCGGAGGTTGCCCTTGTGTTAGGCTCCGGCCTGGGGGATTATGCGGACGGCATCCAGGTGGAGGCCGTTTTGGATTACCATGAAATTGAAGGATTTCCAGTCTCTACGGTGGCTGGACATAAAGGCAGGTTTATTTTTGGCTATGTGAAGGATGTTCCGGTAGTGATTATGCAGGGAAGAGTGCATTATTATGAAGGATATTCCATGGAACAAGTCGTGCTTCCCATCCGGCTGATGAAGCTTATGGGAGCTAAGGTGCTGTTTTTAACGAATGCTTCCGGCGGCATTCATTTTGATTACCATGCAGGGGACTTTATGCTGATTACGGGACAGATTGCAAGCTTTGTGCCTTCTCCCTTAATCGGACCCAATATGGATGAGCTGGGAGTACGGTTTCCGGATATGAGCCAGGTGTATCAAAAGGATCTTCAGGATATCATCCGAGGGGCGGCAAAGGATCTTAATATTCCTTTGAAAGAGGGGACGTATATTCAGTTTACCGGGCCGGCCTATGAGTCTCCGGAAGAGATTAAGATGGCCCGGGCCTTGGGAGCGGACGCAGTGGGAATGAGTACGGCTTGTGAAGCGGTGGCGGCCAACCATATGGGGATGCGCGTCTGTGGGATTTCCTGCGTCACAAACTTGGCCTGCGGGATTACGGACCAGCCCCTGACCCATGAGGAAGTGAAGGAAACAGCGGACCGGGTGGCGCCCTTATTCAAACAGCTTGTAACGGAAACGATTGTAAGAATCTATGAGGGAATGAAATCATGAATATCAGGTTTTATAATGCGAAGATACTGCGTACCAGAGAGGACCATACGTTTGAGATACAAAAAGGAGAACTTTGGGTAAAAGGCAATGAGATATGCTACATTGGGGATGGAAACGATAAAGAACAGGCGTATCAGGCCCTGGAAATACCATCGATTTTATGGGACCGGGAGATAGACGCCAAAGGCAATTTGCTGATGCCGGGATTTAAGAATGCCCATACACATTCCGGCATGACATTTTTGCGCTCCATGGCGGACGACCTTCCCCTGCAGGAGTGGCTGTACGACAAGGTATTTCCAAAAGAAGGACAGCTTAAGGCAGAAGATTTGTACTGGCTGACGGCGCTGGCGAATCTGGAGTACCTTACCAGCGGTATCACCGCTCAATTTGACATGTATTATTTTCAGGACCAGGTGGCGAAAGCCTGTGTGGATATGGGATTTCGGATTGTGCAGACCAGCGGCCTGAACAATTTTGGCGGTACTGTGGAAGAGCTGGAAGAAAAATATCTCAAATTTAACGGCTATCACGAGCTTAGTTCTTATATTCTGGGATTTCATGCGGAATACACCACCAGCAAGGAAATGATGGAGGGTGTGGCAGGTCTGGTGCAGAAATACAAAGCTCCTATGTTTGTGCATAATTCAGAGACAGAGCTGGAGACTCGGGAGTGCCGGGAGCGTTACGGAGTAAGCCCTACCCAGTTGTTTGACAAAATGGGTATGTATGATTTTGGGGGAGGCGGTTACCACTGCGTATGGTTTGATGAGACAGATATGGACATTTTTGCAAAAAGGAACCTGACGGCAGTGACGAACCCTGGCTCTAATGCAAAGCTGGCCAGCGGAATCGCACCGGTGTATGAGATGCATAAAAAGGGTATTCCTTTAGCCATTGGGACAGACGGCCCTGCCAGCAACAACTGTCTGGATATGTTCCGGGAAATGTTTTTGGTATCTTCATTGGCAAAGCTTAAGTATAAGGACGCGGCTGTGATGGATGCGGACGACGTTTTGTATATGGCAACCACAGGGGGAGCGAAGGCCATGGGGCTTACCAGCTGTGACTGTCTGGCAGTGGGAAAGAAAGCGGATTTGATTATGATTGATTTGCACCAGCCCAATATGCAGCCGGTTCATAATCTGACCAAGAACCTGGTGTACAGCGGCAGCAAGCAGAACGTAAAGCTTACCATGATAAACGGCGTTATTTTATACGAGAACCAGAATTTCCACGTGAATATGGATATAGACGAGATTTACAGCAAGGCCAATGAAGTTGTGGCCCGTATGAAATAAGGGGGCTTTATGAAAGTCACATTTGTTCACCACAGTTGTTTTTGCGTGGAGATAGAAAATAAAGTATTTATTTTTGATTATTTTCAGGGAGAGAGAATAGAAGAATTTTCTTTTCAGGGACGTCTTCCGGAATTTTCCAAGGAACAGGACGTGTATGTGTTTTCCAGTCATCAGCACAGGGATCACTTTGATCTGGATATTTTTTCCTGGCAGGAAATGTATCCTGGGATTCAGTATATTCTGGCAAAGGATATCCGGTTAGGGGATAATTACCTGGCTAGAAACGGCATTGATCCTAAGGTGAAGGAGCGCATCCATTTTTTAAAGGGGAATGCGTCTTTAGAGTTGGAGGGGCTTGTAATTGAGACATTGCCTTCCACGGATGAGGGAGTGGCGTTTTTGGTGTCCTATCAGGGAAAAACCATATACCATGCCGGGGATCTTCACTGGTGGCACTGGGAAGGCGAGGAAGAGATTTTTAATCAATATCAGGAGAAGACGTATAAACGCCAGATAGATAAACTGGCGGGAAGACAGATAGACGTAGCCTTTGTAGTGATTGATCAGCGTCTGTATGACGCACAGTTCTGGGGGATACAGTATTTTATGGAGCATGTGCAGGCGGAACATGTGGTTCCCATGCATTTGTGGCAGAATTATGGGCTGGTTCAGAAGTTTAAGTCGCTGCCGCAGGCGGCTCCCTACCGGGAGAGCATTGTGGATATAACAGGTGAGAACCAGGTGTTGGAATGGGAGTGAAAGAGGGCTTGGTAAGAACACTGCTTGAAATGAGCCGGGGCTTATGATATGATAAAGCACAAATAGGAGGTGTACACTATGGCATTTTTTGGAAGTTTTCTGCAATATATCATTGTATTAATCATTTTAGCTGCTCTTGGAGTGGCGGGCATGTTCCTTGGAAAAACCTTACGAATCAGAAAGGACGCTAAGACGGCGGAATCATCCGGGGATACAAATGAATAGAGGTTGGAGGAAGCATCGTGAAACAATATGGAGTAAATGAGCTGCGCAGAATGTTTCTGGAGTTTTTTGAAAGTAAGGAACATCTGGCTATGAACAGTTTTTCCCTGGTACCGCATAATGACAACAGCCTGTTGTTGATTAACGCAGGCATGGCGCCCTTGAAGCCTTATTTTACCGGGCAGGAGATTCCTCCCAGAAGACGGGTAACAACTTGCCAGAAATGCATTCGTACCGGAGATATTGAAAATGTAGGAAAGACCGCCAGACATCTGACGTTCTTTGAGATGTTGGGAAATTTTTCGTTTGGAGATTACTTTAAGAAAGAAGCTATCGCCTGGTCTTGGGAATTTTTGACTCAGGTGGTGGGCATGGATCCGGAAAGGCTGTATCCTTCTATTTATGGAGAGGATGAGGAAGCCTTTGAGATCTGGACCAAGGAGATGGGAGTTCCGGCAGAGAAAATCACCCGTTTTTATCGGGATGAAAACGGAGCCTGCGATAATTTTTGGGAGCATGGCGCCGGGCCTTGCGGACCCTGTTCTGAGATTTATTACGACAGAGGAGAGGCGTATGGCTGCGGCCGTCCGGATTGTAAAGTAGGCTGTGACTGCGACCGTTTTATGGAAGTATGGAATAACGTATTTACCCAGTTTGACGGAGACGGCCATGGACACTATGAAGAGCTGGCGGCGAAAAATATTGATACGGGAATGGGCTTAGAGCGGCTGGCTGTTGTGGTGCAGGATGTAGATTCTGTGTTTGATATTGACACCATGAAGGCGATTCGGGATAGGATTTGCCAGATTGCAGGCGTCGCATACAAAACGAAAGAGGAGCAGGATGTATCCATCCGCTTGATTACGGATCATATTCGTTCCACTACCTTTATGGTTTCCGACGGCATTATGCCTTCCAATGAAGGAAGGGGCTATGTGCTCCGCCGCCTGATTCGCCGTGCAGCCCGTCACGGAAGGCTTTTGGGGATCAAGGGAGAGTTCCTTGCAGCATTAAGCGAGACGGTGATTGCAGAAAGCAAGGACGGTTATCCGGAATTGGAAGAGAAGAAAGACTTTATTCTGAAAGTATTGACCCAGGAGGAGGAGAAGTTTAATAAAACTATTGACCAGGGACTTTCCATTCTCTCCCAGCTGCAAGAAAAGATGAAAGCTGCCGGAGAGAAGGTGCTTTCCGGGGAAGAGGCTTTCAAATTGTATGATACGTATGGTTTTCCGGTTGATTTGACCCAGGAGATCTTGGAAGAACAGGGTTTTTCCATTGATGAATCAGGGTTTAAAGCTTGTATGGAGCAACAGCGGAAGATGGCCAGAAGCGCCCGGAAGGAAACAAATTACATGGGCGCCGACGCTACGGTATACGATGAAATTGATCCTTCTTTGACGTCGGTGTTTGTGGGCTATGACAGATTAAGCCACGAGTCTGAAATTACGGTGCTGACGACAGATACGGAGCTCTCGGAAGCGCTGTCAGATGGACAAAAGGGCACGATTATTGTGAAGGAAACGCCTTTTTATGCTACCATGGGCGGTCAGAATGCCGATACAGGACGAATCAGCCTGGGAGAAAATGAGTTTCAGGTAGAAGATACGGTAAAGCTGTTAGGAGGCAGGATTGCCCATATCGGAAGGGTAAAAAAGGGCATGTTCAAAATAGGAGACAGAGTTACCTTATCCGTGGACGCCAAAAAACGCGGGCTGATTGGAAGGAATCACAGCGCTACGCATCTTTTACAGAAAGCCCTGCGGGAAGTATTAGGCAGCCATGTAGAGCAGCACGGTTCCGATGTGAATGAAGACAGGCTTCGGTTTGATTTTTCCCACTTTGCGGCTATGACAAAGGAAGAGCTGGCCCGGGTGGAAGCCATTGTGAATGAAAAGGTGGCGGAAGCGATTCCGGTCGTAACTCAGGAGATGTCCTTAGAAGAGGCGAAAAAGACCGGGGCTATGGCCTTGTTTGGAGAAAAATACGGAGAATCCGTGCGAGTTGTACGAATGGGTGATTTTTCTGTAGAACTTTGCGGCGGTACGCATGTGGATAATACAAGCGCCATCGGAGCTTTTAAAATTTTGTCGGAATCCGGTATTGCGGCAGGCGTTCGGCGAATCGAAGCGTTGACTTCCAGCGGAGTATTTGCGTATTATGACCAGTTGGAGGAGACGGTGCAGGCAGCCGCTCAGTTGGTGAAGACCACCCCGGCGGGCCTGGTTGAGAAGATCACCCACCTTTTGGCAGACGTAAAGTCTCTTCAGAGTGAAAATGAATCCTTAAAAAGTAAAGCGGCCCAGGAAGCTTTGGGAGACGTAATGGATCAGGTAACAGAGGTGAAGGGCGTAAAACTTCTGGCGGCCAGTGTATCCGGCGTGGATATGAACGGACTGCGGGAGCTTGGGGACCAGTGGAAAGAAAAGCTTTCCCAGGGTGTCATAGTCTTAGCTTCCGAATGTGGCGGCAAAGTAAATCTGGTTGCCATGGCTACGGAGGAGGCTATGAAGCAAGGAGCCCATGCCGGAAATCTCATTAAGGCCATTGCTGCAAAAGTAGGCGGAGGCGGAGGCGGGCGGCCCAATATGGCCCAGGCCGGCGGCAAGAACCCGGCGGGGATACCGGACGCCATCGCTGCGGTTTCAGAGGTTTTGGCGGGGCAGTTGAAGTAAATGTGAACCGTTTCTTAGGCGCTAAATGAAAAAAATGTAATTTAGTGGTTGACGAATGGAAAAATTATGGTATAATTATCAATAGTGCAATGCAAAATACCCAAACAGTTGGTGTGCACAATACGCAACTGGAGGGAGGTTAGGTGTGAGACTATGTCAAATGTTATCGTAAAAGAAAACGAGACTTTGGACAGCGCTTTACGCAGATTTAAAAGAAACTGTGCAAAGGCTGGCATTCAGCAGGAGATTCGCAAAAGAGAGCATTATGAGAAGCCCAGCGTGAAACGTAAAAAGAAATCCGAAGCTGCAAGAAAACGTAAATATAACTAAGAAAGAGGCTGTCCTTTGCGGCAGCTTTTTTCTTTTTGTGTTTTTTAATTTCAGTGTAAGCCTGGTATCATGGCATTTATTTTTCTCTTTGATTGGATTATACTGGAAATGTTATCATACTCTTGATTCATGATACTTGAGGGTGTAAAATAAAACAATGTGGTTGAATACATCCTGTTTTTAGCAGTTTTTATCATTTAAGGAGGTCAGAATGAAAAGTAGCAAAAAGAAAATGCCAAAGCGAAAGAGACAAGTAATAAAAATTGTTGGCTTGCTTGTACTTATTATTTTAATTTTAGTGCTTTCTGTCGTGGCGTTTGCCATGAGTAAGCTGGCGAAGCTGGACCGTATTTCAATTGGGAAAAGGGATGTCCAGATCAATCAGGATATGCCGGAGGAGACGAAAAAGAGCATGAAGGGATATACTACTCTGGCTCTGTTCGGGTTGGACAACCGTTCCAACGGCAGTTTTCAAAGCGGGAACAGCGATACTATTATCATTGCAAGCATTAACAATGACACAGGAGAGATTCGAATGGCGTCCGTTTATCGAGATACGTTTCTTGATATTGGAGAAGGCAGTTTTAATAAAGCCAATGCAGCGTATAATCAGGGAGGACCCAAGAAGGCCATTAATATGCTGAATAAAAATCTGGATTTGAATATTACAGATTATGTCAGCGTGGACTTTAACGCAGTGGTGAAAGCGGTAGATGCAGTAGGCGGCATTGAGATGGAAGTTACAGGAGAGGAAGCCAAATATATCAATGGATATATTGAAGAGGTGGCCGAGGTGACCGGAACCAGCAGCAATTATGTTTCTGCCGGAAATCAGACTTTAGATGGGGTTCAGGCTACGGCTTACGCCAGAATTCGTTATACCAGCGGCGCAGACTTTAAACGTACGGAACGCCAGCGGACAGTTATTACAAAAGTTTTCGAGAAAGCAAAACAGGCGGATTTATTAACCTTAAACAGTATTTTGGACACGCTGTTGCCGGAGATTTCCACCAGCTTAAGCGTAACGGAAATGCTTGGGCTGGCAAAGGATGTGGGGAAATATAATATGGGAGAGAATACCGGCTTCCCATTTGAGCGGCAAACGGCTCATATTGGCTCTATTACCTATGCAGAGGTTGCAGTTGATTTTGAAGCAAACGTTAAGCAGTTGCACAATTTCTTATATGGAAATGAACAGTATACGCCTTCAGGGACGGTAAAAGAGCTTAGCGCAGCTATGAGAAACCAGGCAGGATTTTAAGGAAAGGATGGAGAAGAGATGAAAGGAAAGCGAATTGCCGCGTTACTGTTAGCGGTAGCCTTAGCTGTCAGCCAGGAGGGCGTATCTCATCTGACGGTACAGGCGGCTCAAGTTACGGAGGAACCGTCCACAGTATCAAATACAGAAGAACAAACCAATTCTTCGGAAGAGACAATTTCTTCCGAAGAAGAAAGGGAGACAGAAAACACAAAAGAAGAAGAGCAGCCGGAGGATGAGAATCAACCGGCGGAGCCGTCTGCACAGCCGGATGACAGCAATCCCTCCAGCCAGCCGGAGGATGTGGCTCAGCCGGAGCAGCCGGAGGATCAGAATCAGTCTGACCAGCCAGAGCAGCCGGAGGATAACAATGTCTCAGAACCTCAGCCAGGGCAGCCGGAGGATAACAATGCCTCAGAACCCCAGCCAGGGCAGCCGGAAGATAACAATGCCTCAGAACCCCAGCCAGGACAGCCGGAAGATAATAATGTATCAGAACCTCAGCCAGGGGAGAAGGATGAAGAAGAATCTGACACTTCGGAAGAGACTTCCCAGGATCAGACGGATGTTGATAAGGAAGAGGAACTCCCGGATTCTGAGGATGCAGATACAGGCATAGAGCGGGAATCATCTTCTGGAGATAAGGGAAAGAAGAATAAATCGGGTAAGGATTTGTTAGAAGAGGATGAAAAGGATATCATTCCCAGCCAAGGCAGAATGGCTCCCCAGGAGGAACCAACAGCCAATGAATTCCAGGAGGCAAAGGAAGCCTTTGCACGTTTGATTGCAGACCATGAAGTGTATGCTTTGGTTTATGGATGCACAGAAGCAGAACTTTTAGACGTTCCAGGTTGGGAAGGCAAGGCGTTAGCCACAGTACGAGGCGGATATCAGGTACAATTAACAGATGTGGAATTTGTAGACGATATGATCTGGTATCAGGTGAAGGCGCTCATCAATGGAAATACATATACAGGCTATATTGGAGACGATATGCTGATTTCAGCCGATGCCGGACTGGCAGAGTGGAAGGCTGCTTATCAGATAGAAACTTTTACAAATGCTGCTTCTAATATGCGGGCCGGCTCTACAAATCTTTCTCTGTTTCCAGAAAGCTACCGTTCCTATATCCAGACATTGTTAAAAGCTCATCCGAATTGGACGTTTGTTCCTATGGATACAGGATTGGATTGGAATACGGTGATTAAGAATGAGATGTCGCCGAAACGGAACGTAGTGCCCAATTATAGTGATACTTCCTGGATTGGAGATTATAATATTATTGTAGATGATGTCTGGTATCAGGCGTCAGAATCCATTGTACGCTATTACATGGATCCGAGAAATTTCTTGAATGAAACATCCGTATTTCAGTTTGAATTACTGTCCTTTAATTCAGTAAATCATAAAGAAGCCGGTGTAAGGGCGATTTTGAACAATACATTTATGAGCAATAAAGTGATTGAAGGGACAAATCTTACGTATGCTCAGGCATTTATGCAGATTGGGAAAGAAGTGAATGTAAGCCCTTATCATCTTGCCAGCAGAGTGCGTCAGGAACAGGGCGTATCTGGGGATTCCCCGTTAATTTCCGGAACATATCCGGGATATGAGGGGTTGTACAATTATTTCAATATACAGGCCACCGGGGCAAATCGAGACCAGCTGATTGCCAACGGCTTGACAGAAGCAAGAAATGAGGGATGGACCAGCCGTTATGCCGCTTTGAAGGGTGGGTCTGCAAAGGTTGCAGTCCGCATTGGAAAAGGGCAGAATACGTTATATCTTCAAAAATTTGATGTGGATGATTCCGACGGAACGTTATATTGGAACCAGTATATGCAGAACCTTTTGGCGCCTGATAATGAAGGAAAAACAGTACGGAAGGGCTACGAAGAAATCGGTGTGATTAATAATCCTTTTGTATTCCGTATACCAATTTATAAAAATATGCCTTCCTCTGCTTGTAAGATGCCTTCAAGCTTGGATGGGAGAAGCGCTACCTTAAAAACCTCTGTGAAGAATTATACAAACGTAACCCTTTCCTGGAGCGAGCTTTCCGGAGCCCAGGGCTATCAGATTTATCGGGCTGAATCAAAGAACGGGAGTTATAAGAAAGTAAAAACCATCACTTCCGTAGGGACTCTTTCCTGGAGCCAGGCAGTTGACCCAAATAAAACCTACTATTATAAGGTGCGGGGATATAAGGAATTGGGAGGTCAGACACGGTATTCAGAGTTTTCCGCTGTGAAATCGGCGAATACAACCATACCCAAGCCTCAATGGGGATCCTTAAAAGCCAGTACCTATACCAAGGCAGCCGTAAAATGGGAAAAGATCAGTGGCGTAACGGGATATCAGATTTACCGGAAGGATGGAAAAAACGGAAGCTATAAGAAGATAAAGACCATTACAAGCCCCAATACGGTAAGCTACACGGATCAGACAATTTTGCCCAATACGACCTACTATTATAAGATACGCTCTTATGTAACGGTGAATGGGGCCAATAAGTATTCTTCCTTTGGAACGGAGAAATCCATCAGTACAACGATGGCCAAGGTACAGTGGACATCCTTAAAAACCAGCTCATATACCAAGGTTGCGGTAAAATGGAAAAAGGCCTCCAATGTAACAGGGTATCAGATCTATCGGAAAGAAGGAAAGAGCGGAAGCTATAAGAAGATAAAGACCATAACAAATGGAAGTACAGTAAGCTATACAGATAAGACAATTTTACCCAATAAGACCTATTATTATAAGATACGCTCTTATGTGACGGTGAGCGGCGCCAATAAGTATTCTTCCTTTGGAACGGAGAAATCCATCAGTACAACGATGGCCAAGGTACAGTGGACATCCTTAAAAACCAGCTCATATACCAAGGTTGCGGTAAAATGGAAAAAGGCCTCCAATGTAACAGGGTATCAGATCTATCGGAAAGAAGGAAAGAGCGGAAGCTATAAGAAGATAAAGACCATAACAAATGGAAGTACAGTAAGCTATACAGATAAGACAATTTTACCCAATAAGACCTATTATTATAAGATACGCTCTTATGTGACGGTGAGCGGCGCCAATAAGTATTCTTCCTTTGGAACAGAAAAGTCCATCAATACGAAAATGGCCGTGCCTTCCTTGGTGAGCGCTTCCTTATCTGGAAATAGTAATATTTCCCTGAAGTGGGAAGCGCAGAAGTGGGTCAGCGGCTATCGGATTTACCGTGCAGACACCTCTGGCGGTAAGTATAAGATGATCAAGGACATTGGCAGCCAAAAGACGACTTCTTATACCGATAAGAATTTGCAGGCAAATGGAACGTATTACTATAAAATTCGTGCTTATGTGAAGGTAGGCAATAGTAAAAAATATTCCTCTTATTCTAATGCATTTATGGGAAAAACAAAGCTGACTACCCCAAGCGTTACATCCGTTTCCTCGCCATCTCCTGTCAGCGCCAAATTGAACTGGAAAAA
Organism: uncultured Lachnospiraceae bacterium; assembly: GCA_946549035.1. Lineage (GTDB taxonomy): Bacteria > Bacillota > Clostridia > Lachnospirales > Lachnospiraceae > 14-2. The sequence goes on from CAMNQH010000050.1 coordinate 11,602, forward strand.
GACTGTCAGCGCTACAGGGTATGAAATTTATCGTTCCACTTCCTATAATGGAAAATTTACAAAAGTAAAGACGATTAGTAAAAATACCACAGTAAAGTATACGAATACCAATTTGACTCCTAATAAGACGTATTTTTATAAGGTCAGAGCCTACAGTAAGGTAGGGTCAAGCACCAAGTATTCTAAATTTTCAGCCGTTACCAGTGTGACTCCGGGGTTTGATACCCCGGAGATTCACACGATAGATTCTGTGACTACCACAAAAGCAAGATTGAAATGGAATCAAGTGGACGGCGCGCAGGGATATCGGCTCTATCGTTCCGAGAAGCCTGGCAGCGGCTATAAACTGGTTAAGACACTAACTGGGGAATCCAAGACCTCGTATTCCAACACGGGTCTGAAAAAAGGAAAAACCTATTATTATAAAGTCAGAGCTTTTGTAAAGTCGGGCAGCTCCTATAAATACTCAGGATATTCGGATGTATGGTCTGTTCAGACAAAAAAATAATATAGTTTGATAAGAACCGCGTGATGCAAAAAGGCATGACGTGGTTTTTTCTTTTATAGGATCATAATACTATGAATTAATTTATGAAATTCGGGTTCTAAAGTTTGTCCATATTCATATATATAGATAAGGGCAGCGGAAAGGAGCAGAATATGGAAGAATTAAAACAAATTTTCCCTTTGCACTTGCGGGCATTTTTACAGGCTGGATGGAAAGCCGGGCGGCCGGAGGAAATCCGTATGAGAATTGGGAGGCCTTTGATTATGGACAACGGAAGACAAGAACTATTTTGGGACGCTTCCACAGAATGTCTTACAGAATCTATGGACAAGGCATATCTTGTGACGGCGACGGATCTTCAGGAAATGGTGGCTTTTATGAGCAATTATTCTTTGTATGCCTTTGATGAGGAGCTTCGGGCCGGATTTCTTACGATTCAGGGTGGGCATCGCATTGGCATTGCAGGAAAAGCTGTATGTGAACAAGGATGTATCCGTACGATTCGCCAAATTTCCTTCTTGAATATCCGAGTTGCCGGAGAACGAAAGGGATGTGCGGATGAGATGATGCCCTTGATTCGTCATGGACAAACCATCTATAATACCTTGATTCTTTCCGCTCCGGGAGCAGGGAAAACAACGCTGCTTCGGGATTGTATCCGGCAGTTGTCTCAAGGGGGGCCGGGATACAAAGGACTAAAAGTCGGAGTCGTGGATGAGCGAAGTGAGATTGCTGCCTGTTATTTGGGACAGCCCCAAAACGATTTGGGGCCGCGAACGGATGTGATGGACGGCTGTCCCAAGTCAGAAGGCATGCTTTTGCTGTTGCGCTCCATGTCCCCTGAAATTATTGGAGTGGACGAGTTGGGGGGACAAAAAGATTATGAAGCTGTGGAGTATGCCCTGCATTGCGGCTGCCGTCTGATTGGAACAATGCATGGGGAAAGCATGGAAGATATGATACATAAACCATACTTGTCAAAATGGCTTGCCCAGGGATTTTTTGAACGGTATTTGTTTTTAGAAAAAGGAGCAGGCGGGAGCCGAAACGTTACCGTATACGATGAAAGGTGCAGAAAGCTATGATAAAGATTCTGGGCGCGGCGCTGATATTATTCGTTTCTTTTCTTTTTGGGCTGCAGCAAAAACAGCGCTTGTGGGAGCATGTGAAACAGCTTGTCGGATGTAAAGAGTTGCTTTTCATGTTATCCGGCGAAATGTCTTATGCAAAAGCGCCGCTTTTGGAAGCATTTTGCCATATTTCGGCGCGGGGCAAAGAGCCTTTTAGCAGCTTTTTGAAAGAGGTTGCCTCAGAAATGGAGAGAAAGCGGGAGCAGCCCCTTTCCAATATTTGGCGGAGTGCTTTGAAACGCCGAAGGGACGAGTTCTATTTTTCCCAAGAGGAATTTGAATTGTTGGAATCTTTGGGGGACAATTTCGGTTACCTGGATGTGCAGATGCAGCTTAATCATCTTAACTTGTGTATGCAGCAATTGGATGCAAAAATTGTACAGGCACAAGGAGAATTGGCCGCAAAGCAGAAGCTGTACCAATACCTCAGCGTTATGTGCGGATTGTTTTTTATCCTGATATTGCTGTAGAGGAGGGCTTATGAGTATTAATCTGATTTTTAAAATAGCGGCGGTGGGGATTCTGGTAACGGTGATCAGCCAGGTATTGAAACACAGCGGACGGGAGGAGCATGCTTTTTTAACCAGCCTGGCCGGGCTGATTATCGTATTATTCTGGATTGTTCCCTATATTTATGAATTGTTTGAGACGATCAAATCACTCTTTGCTTTGTAGGAGACTGCCTATGGATATGATAAAAATTGCTATGATTGGGCTGGCAGCGGCGCTTTTGGCTATGCAGGTAAAGGTTGGGCGGCCAGAATATGAGATTTTCATTACTATGGCTGCCTGCCTGTGCATTTTTTTCTTTTTGGTGACAAAGCTTACGATTGTCATAGAGGCAATGAATCAGATACAAGGATATATTCGACTGGATTCCCAATATGTAGCAATTCTTTTAAAAATGATAGGGATTACTTATGTAGCGGAATTTTCGTCTAATCTTTGCAGAGACGCCGGGTATCAGGCTGTGGCGGGGCAAATCGAAATGTTTGGGAAGCTGTCCGTATTAGTAATCAGTATGCCTGTGCTTTTGGCATTGCTTGAGACGATCAGCCAGTTTTTAAGTTGAGGTTTGAAAATGAAACATATATGGATGGCTGCCTTCCTATGCGCTCTGTTGCTGGGAGGATGGATTTGGGGAAAAGGGGAGTTAGGCCTTGTATTTGCCCAGGAGCTAAAAGAAACCGGGATTGAAACAGAGCGTGTGGATCTTTCTCTGCTGGAGGATGTGGATTTTTCCCAGCTGGATCAAGTATTGGAGAGCCAGGAAGTTTCCGGGGAATTTAGCTTCAAGGAATTGGTGGGAAAACTGGTGAACGGGGAAGAAATCGACAAAAAGCAGATTTTGAAAGCAGTGTGGGATATATTTTTTAAGGAAATTGGCCAGAGCCGAGGCTATATGATACAGATTATCCTACTGGTGTCCGCTTTTGCACTTTTGTATCAATTTGCCAATGTGTTTGAACATGCGGCAGTGACAGATATCAGTTTTTATATTGTCTATATGATCCTCCTGGCGCTTTTGATGAAATCCTTTCTTTTGATGAGTGGTATTTTACAGGAAAGCCTGGACGTAATGCTGGATTTTATGAAAGCTTTGATGCCGGCTTTTTGTATGACCATGGTGTTTTCTACCGGAACGGTTTCTGCTATGGGATTTTATGAAATGACGTTGCTATTGGTGTATGTAATAGAATCCTTGTTGGTGTATGTAGCAGTTCCGGCGGTTCATGTATATTTGATTTTGGAGCTTTTGAATCATTTGACCAAAGAAGAAATGATTTCTAAGATGACAGAATTAATCAAGGGAGGGGTAGAATGGCTTTTGAAATTTTTAGTCACCCTTGTGATAGGAATTAATATGGTTCAGGGACTTTTGGCTCCGGTGATTGATAGTTTTAAGACCGGCATGTTTGCCAGAACAGCCAGTATGCTTCCGGGATTTGGGAATTCCATTAATGCGGTGGCGGAAATTATGGTGGGCTCCGGGATTATTATCAAAAACGGCGTAGGTGTTGCGGGAATTCTTTTTTTAATCGCTCTGTGCGCCGGGCCTTTGATTAAAGTAGGGGCAATGGCTTTGATTTATAAATTGGTCTCCGCCGTAGTCCAGCCCATTGCAGACGCCCGCCTTTTTGGATGCATCAGCGGAATGGGAGAAGGAGCCAGATTGATGGGTAAGATTTTGTTGACGGCGAATGTAATGCTGCTGTTGACCATAGCATTGGTTACGGCGGCTACTACTTGGGGCCGGTAGGAGGGAATGGCGTGGGTCTGATTTATGGATGGGTCAAAGATCTGGTGGTATTTTATATTTTAATGACCGCAGTACTTCATCTTCTGCCAAAGAACAGCTATCAGAAATATGTTCGTTTCTTTGGGGGGCTTTTGTTAGTGGCATTGTTGTTGACTCCTGTTTTAGAACTTTTGAAGCAGCCGGAGTCATTGTTGGACAGAATTTCTTATGAATCCTTCTGGCAGGAAATGGATACCGTCCGTCTGGATATGGCGGGCATGGAACAAACGCAGCGGAAGGCCTATCAAAGAGAGTATGAAAAAGCCATTGCTCAGGATGTGACGCTGATGGCTCAGGATCAATTTTTAGTGCTGTGGGCAGAAGTGGAAATGACGGAGGAATATCAGATTACAAACATTGCATTGTCTCTGGTGCCCCTTGGTCAGGAGGAGGGAATTGCCATTGAAAAAATTACATTCCAGGATAACACCAGCGAGTATCCCGGAGTATTGGAATTGAAACAGAAAATTATGGATTTTTACCAGGTTGGCGACGGTCAGATTCAAATAATGGTGGAGGGATGATATGAAACCAAAGTGGGAGTTGGGGCTGGGGAAGCTTAAAAAGATAAACAAGAGCTACTTGCTGGCGGCGGCCCTTATTGGCATTTTGCTGCTGGTAATTGGGATTCCGACGGATCAGGGAGCAAAAGGGACGGAAAAGAAAGAGAGCAGTCCGCCTGCTGTTTCAGGGAGTACATATGATTCTTATCAAAAAAGAGTGGAGCGGCAGTTAGAGCAGATGCTCTCCGCTATGGAAGGGGTGGGAAAGGCGGAGGTTATGATTACACTGAAGGATGAGGGAGAGTCCGTGGTAGAAAAAGACATGACCAGGACGGAGGAACACACAACAGAGCAAGAGAATCAGGGAAGCAGCCGGGAAAACAGCAGCATAAGTATTCAGGAAGAATCTTTATATACAAAAGACGGTTCTCAAAATGAGATTCCTTTTGTAACCAAGGAAAAGAATCCTCAAGTGGAAGGGGTGCTGGTGGTAGCAGAGGGAGGGGGAAATGTTCAGGTGGTAAAAAATATTTCCGAAGCGATTTTAGCATTATTTCCCATTGAAGCTCATAAAATTAAGGTAGTTAAGATGAATTGACAGGAGGTAGTACGTTGAAGAAAATTTTCAAAAAGAACCAGATAATTATCACGGCCCTGGCATTGATGATTGCGGTAGCAGGCTATTTACAATACACCGGAAGCAAAATCAATGACAAATCAGCGGCCAAGGAGGCCAGTTCGGAACTGTCCGAGGATACATATGAGATATCCGATGAGGATATGTTCTCCGCAGAAGATATTTTTACAGATACGGAGGACAATGGCGATGGGGCTACAGCGGATGCGGAAACAGGAACTGATGATGGGGCTCAGGCGTCTGCTCAAACAGATGCGTCTGCTCAGACAGAGGCCTCTGGCGAAGCTGGGACAGAAGGCGGCGCCCAAACGGCAGATGCCGCGGGAGCAGAAGGCGCTCAGTTGGCGGAAGGAGAAGGAACGGGAGACGAGATCGAAAATCCGGGAGAAGCAGTATTGACTAGCTCCGGTGTGGGGAATCTTGATTTTGCAGCAGAGATGAAGCTGAACCGGGAGCAGATGCGTTCTAAAAATAAGGAAACCCTATTGGAAGTAATCAATAATGCTGGAATTACAGAACAGCAGAAGCAGGCGGCTGTGGACGCTATGGTGCAGATTACCAATATTGCAGAACGAGAAGCCGCGGCAGAAATGCTTTTGGAAGCAAAAGGGTTTCAGAATGTAGTAGTAAGCATTAATGACAACAATGTGGATGTAGTATTGGATATGGGAGATGTCACAGATGCAAAACGGGCCCAGGTAGAAGATATTGTAAAACGTAAAACCAATATGGCTGCGGAAAATATTGTGATTACTCCCATTCAGGCGGACGCCGATACTCAGGAGGCTCCGGCAGAATAGAAGGCGCTGTGAGGTTTATCGGCGGAACCGTGACAAATAAGGCGGAAACTGTGAGAAAAGATTGACAACTGCTGCGTCTCTGGTATAAAATACCTAATACAGCATTGTAAGGCGAGGGCACAATGATGTAAGAGAGGCAGAGGACAATGGCCTGATATGACGCTGCATGTAGTCAGCGGCTTATCAGGCTTTTTGGCGGAAAACCTTTGAAAAGGAGGTCAATCTTTTGGCAGATTTGAGAAAAGAAATAGAAAAACGAAGGACATTTGCAATTATCTCACATCCGGACGCCGGAAAGACGACGTTGACAGAGAAATTTTTACTTTACGGCGGAGCAATTAATCTTGCCGGATCTGTAAAAGGAAAAGCTACGGCGCGTCATGCAGTTTCCGATTGGATGGAGATTGAAAAGGAAAGAGGAATTTCTGTTACATCTTCCGTATTGCAGTTTAAATACAATGATTGCTGTATCAATATTTTGGATACCCCTGGACATCAGGACTTTTCGGAGGATACGTACCGGACTTTGATGGCGGCGGATTCGGCAGTTATGGTGATTGACGGTTCTAAGGGTGTAGAGGCTCAGACAAGAAAGCTGTTTAAAGTTTGCGTCATGCGCCATATTCCTATTTTTACTTTTATTAATAAAATGGATCGGGACGCCAACGATACCTTTGAGCTTTTGGATGAGATTGAGAAGGAACTGGGAATTGCCACTTGCCCCATAAACTGGCCCATTGGCTCAGGAAAGGGATTCCGGGGGGTTTATGACCGAAACACCAGAAAGGTAAAGCTTTTTTCCGATACGTTAAAGGGAACCAAGGAGGGCGTGGAAAAAGACCTGGATATTGAGGACGCCCGGCTAAAAGAGGAGATTGGAACTTCTGCGAGAGAACAGCTTATGGAGGAGATTGAGCTTTTAGACGGCGCAAGTGCGGAATTTGATTTGGAACAAGTGTCTAAGGGAGCGTTATCACCTGTATTTTTTGGGTCGGCATTGACAAATTTTGGTGTGGAGACATTTTTACAGCATTTTTTGGATATGACCTCTTCACCTTTGCCCAGAAATTCCGACAGGGGGCTTATTGATCCCTTTGGAGAAGAATTTTCTGCATTTGTATTTAAAATTCAGGCCAATATGAATAAGGCCCACAGGGACAGGATTGCTTTTATGAGAATTTGTTCCGGTAAGTTTGAAGCAGGGATGGAAGTGAATCATATCCAGGGCGGCAGAAAGATGCGTTTAAGCCAACCCCAGCAAATGATGGCTCAGGAACGAAAGATCATAGACGAGGCTTATGCAGGCGATATTATTGGCGTGTTTGATCCGGGAATTTTTGCTATTGGAGATACCATCAGTACCAGTTCTGAGAAATTTGCCTTTGAGGGTATACCCACGTTTGCGCCGGAGCATTTTGCCAGAGTACGCCAGGTAGATACAATGAAGAGAAAGCAATTTGTGAAGGGAATCAGCCAGATTGCCCAGGAAGGAGCAATTCAAATTTTTCAGGAGCATAATACCGGTATGGAAGAAATTATTGTAGGCGTGGTGGGAGTGCTGCAGTTCGACGTGCTGAAATACCGTCTGGAGAATGAATATAACGTGGATATCAAGCTGGAAAATCTTCCATATGAGCATATTCGCTGGATTGAGAACCCGGATATTGATTTGGACAAGATCAGCGGAACTTCAGATATGAAAAAAATCCGGGATCTCAAGGGGAATCCTCTTTTGCTGTTTGTGAATAGCTGGAGCGTAGGTATGACTCTGGATCGAAACGAAGGCCTGGTGTTATCAGAATTCGGGAGGAATTAAGGATTGGGGCTTCTTTCATCTTTGTCTTTGGAAAGTATGGATTCGTCTTCCAACATTCGGTATCCAACCCCTACTTCTGTAAAAAGATAAGATGGCTCTGCCGGATTCTGTTCCAGCTTCCGGCGGATATTTGCCATATTCACACGCAGGATTTTATTGTCTGATTCTGCAAAAGGACCCCATACGTTGTTCATAATGGAGGAGTAAGTCATAACTTTTCCGGAGTTTTGAGCCAAGAAGGTTCTCGTAGCTTTGACTCTCGCACTGACCTATTGTATGATACTGATCATAGTACATATGTTCATTTTTGTAAATAGAAAACAGAAAAAAACAGAAATCTTGTGAAAAGTACATAAAGGTTGTGAAGAACGCCTTCTTGAAGAAATGATCCGAATATGGTATGATAGCAATACCGTATCTTTCTCTGACGCAGAAGGGTATTTAGGATTTGATATTTGGCCGGAGTATAAAAGAAATAGATATGGTAAAAGTAATAGCACATGACACATATATGTAGAGAATGGAGGAAGCGGCATGTCAGTATTGACAATAACAAGTGAAAATTTTCAACAAGAGGTAATAGACAACACTAAGCCGGTTGTGGTAGATTTTTGGGCCACCTGGTGCGGGCCTTGCCAGATGCAGGGGCCTGTAATTGAAGAAGCGGCGCAAAAACTGGGAGATAAGGCGGTCTTCGGCAAGCTGAATGTAGACGAGCAGGGGCAGTTGGCTCAGCAGTTTGGCGTGATGAGCATTCCCACTTTAATCCTGTTCAAAGACGGCCAGGCGGTAAAAAAGGAAGTAGGATTTCATTCTCTGGAGGAAATTGAGCAATTAATTTCTTGACGGAAGAGAGAAACTTGTCTATAATGAAGGACAGCTGTATGACAGCTGTTCTTTTTTTCTGCATCTTGTGAAAAGATGGTTCTGTGTATTTGTGGATAGGCGTTTTGCCCTAGATTTCCAAATTCCCCAAAAAGTAGTTGACAACCGTATAAAAGTAGCATATTATAATAGCATGAAAACGAACATAGGTTCGCAAGGAGGAAAGTTTGATATGGCCAAAGAAGATAAGAAAGAGGATAAATTAAAAGCACTGGATGCGGCGATTGCCAAGATAGAGAAAGATTTTGGAAAGGGCTCTATTATGAAGCTGGGAGATTCCAGAGCGAATATGAATGTAGAGACCGTACCTACTGGGGCATTGAGCCTGGATATTGCCCTGGGACTTGGGGGTGTGCCAAAGGGCAGAATTATCGAGATCTACGGGCCGGAGTCCAGCGGTAAGACCACAGTTGCGCTGCATATGGTAGCGCAGGTGCAAAAGAGCGGCGGTATCGCAGGATTCATTGATGCAGAGCACGCCCTGGATCCGGTGTATGCGCGGAATATTGGAGTAGATATTGACAATTTATACATATCTCAGCCGGACAATGGGGAACAGGCTTTGGAGATTACCGAGACTATGGTGCGTTCCGGCGCTGTGGATATTGTAATTGTGGATTCAGTGGCGGCGCTGGTTCCCAAGGCGGAGATAGACGGGGATATGGGAGATTCCCACGTGGGCCTTCAGGCAAGGCTGATGTCTCAGGCATTGCGGAAGCTGACGGCTGTGATCAGCAAATCAAATTGCGTGGTGATTTTTATTAATCAGCTTCGGGAGAAGGTGGGCGTTATGTTTGGCAGTCCGGAGACTACCACCGGAGGACGTGCTTTGAAGTTTTATTCATCTGTCCGCCTGGACGTACGCCGGATCGAGTCCTTAAAGCAGAGTGGAGAAGTGGTGGGGAACCGTACCAGAATCAAGGTGGTAAAGAATAAGATTGCACCGCCCTTTAAAGAGGCGGAATTTGATATTATGTTTGGCAAGGGAATTTCCAGAGAAGGAGATATTCTGGATTTGGCAGTGGAGATCGGAGTGGTGAACAAATCCGGCGCCTGGTATGCCTATAATAATGATAAAATTGGTCAAGGCAGAGAGAATGCTAAGCAGTATTTGGCACAGAACCAGTTGGTGCGGGATGAAATAGAAAATAAGGTCCGGCTTCATTATAATCTGGATGGCGCGGTGGAAGAAGCCAGTAAGCCAAAAGACGGAGAAGAAAAGCAGGAAGAAAAGCAGCCCGTGGAAGAGGAAAAGCCTGTGGCCAAAGAAAAAAAGCCGGAGAATAAGACGCTCGTAAAGGACAAAAAGCCAGAGGATAAAGCAAAGGAAATGGGGGCCGGCGGCCCACAGTAGGCAGGTGAAGACGATATCAGATTGAGGCTGATGATGTGATATAAGGAAGAAAGGGAAAGAGAGGATGTCCGGTATGATAGTAGAGAGAATAGAACGATTGGACAAAGGAAAACGAAGAATCAGGCTGGATAACGGCGCCTCTTTTTCTCTTTACGGGAAAGAAGCCAACTCTTACGGGCTGGAGCCGGAAGCCGATCTGGACAAGGAGCAGTACCAGGCGATTTTGGAAGAGGTATTGATTCCCAGGGCAAAACGCCGTGCGATGCACCTGCTGGAGCGAATGGATCGGACGGAGGCTCAGCTGCGGGAGAAGCTTAAGGCGAATGAATATCCCCCGGAAGCGATCGACGAAGCGGTGGATTATGTGAAGTGATACCGAAATATATATGATTTTCGTTATGAATGTAATTATATCCGGTCTCGAATGGAGATTCAGAGCTCCCCTCAGCTGACGTCGGCCGTGTATCAAAAAGGAGTATCCCGGGAGTTG
>CAMNQH010000051.1 GCA_946549035.1 uncultured Lachnospiraceae bacterium
TTTTTTCACAGAAAAGGAGCTGCGCACTAATTGCTTAGTGCGACACCCCCTTTTTTATCATAAAAAATTTGACGAGGACGAATATGGAATCATTGGCGAGGGAATTAATTCAGGGGATGGATACGGTTTGCGAGGGCTACCATTATTATAAGGACGAAGAGATTGTGCTGGAAAAGGCGCCGGAGTTTGTGACAAAGATACAAAAGCTTTGCGGCTTTTTTCTCCAAGGGAATCTATTTGGATTAGAAGAGGAAGAATATCTGGGTCTTCAGAGTTATGTGGTGGAAGTATTAAGAGATTACACAGAAGCATTGGAGCAGAGGGATATTTTATATATCCTGGATACACTGGATTATGGAGTGCGGGAATTAGTACATATTTATATAGATGCGATTGCAGAGGAGACGGGGCATGAGTAAAGAGATTTTTGAAAAAAACCTGAAAGCTATGGAAAAATGGTATCCGTCTTTTGTTGAGATGATCCGGGAGCACGAGCCAGAGGATGATGTGGATATTACAGTGAGTACGTCTTGGGATGGGGAGAAAATTTTTCGGATTCAAAAAAAGGACAAGAAGTTATATCTCGGAGGAAAAAGAAATGCGAAAGAACCGATCCAGATGTGGTTAAAGCGTATCGGGGAGCTGAATTCCTATGCGCCTGTTTTTTTATTCGGACTGGGAAGCGGGGCATACTTGAAAGCTCTGATACAAAATACAAAGAAGAAAGTAAATATTGTGGCGTATGAGCCCTCGGACGTTATCTTTCTAAGGATGTTAGAAGAGGTTGACTTATCAAAAGAAATTGAAAACCGTCCCATTGCATTTATTGTGAAAGGAATCAATGAAACGGAATTTGGGGCGGTGATGAATAAGATTCTTGTACTGGAAAATGTAGAATTTTTGAAAGAAGAGATTTACCCCAATTATAAAGAGCTTTATCTGGAAGAAATTATTCCGCAGATCAGAATTCTGCACAGAAGTGTGGACATGATGATGATGAATTATAATACGAGGAAAAAATTGTCTACCCATATAGCTCAGAATGTATTAAAAAATATACCTTATATCTGTGAAGGATACCATATCCAAGAATTGGCAAAGGTAATTCCCAGGGATCGGGGAGCCATATTGGTTTCGGCAGGACCTTCATTAAATAAAAATATAAAAGAGTTAAAAAAAGCAAAAAATAAGTTGTTTATCATAGCGGTTGATACCGCTATAAAACCATTGATGAAAGAGGAAATTATTCCAGATGCGTTTGGGACAATTGACGCTAAAAAGCCATTAGAATTGATTGAGATCAAAGGGGCGGAAAACATTCCCATTGTGGCGCCTCCAGCCGCTTTAAATGCCATGGTAAAGCATCAGGCAGGGAACAGAATCTTTTTTTCCGATGAACATTTGATTCCGGAAAAGCTCTATTTGCTGAACAATAAGAAGCTTCCCACTTTGGATATGGGAGGTTCGGTGGCCTGTATGCTCTTTTCCCTGCTGTATAGAATGAATTTTAAAACCGTTATTTTAGTGGGGCAGGATCTGGCGTTTACCAATAACAGGTCTCATGCAGACGGTACGTTTCAGGAAAAGATGCCGGAACAGAATACCAAAGGAATGCGGATGGTAAAAGGAAATTATGAAGACAGGGTTCCGACGCCTGCCTATTTTAAAGCTTTTATTGACTGGTTTGAGGATTATATCGCAGGGGGAAAATTTTATAGGCCGGATTTTCGCGCAATCAATGCGACAGAGGGAGGGGCCTATATTGAGGGAACCGATGTGATGACGCTGAAAGAGGCCCTGCAGGAAGCTTGCGAAGGCGTGGAAGAGGTGGATTTTGCTGAGAAAATAAAAGGGATGGCGCCGGCATTTTGTGAAGAAGAGCAGAAAAAGGCGAAGGAGTATCTTTTAAACATTCCGGACAATTTCGAGAAGATTTACAAAGAGGCAGAAACCTTACATAAAATATATCAAAAGCTCCACAAAATGGGAGTATCAAAAAGCGCGGAAAAAGACGGCTGCCAGAAGCAGCTGATGAAAATAAAAAAGATTACAAAGAGAATTACCGCTATGCCGGAATATCAATTAATTGAGGTTTCCATGCCCGTGGCGGATTACATTCTCCGCAACGAGTATTTTTATGAAAGCAAGGATATCAATGCTGAAATAGAGGAAATGGGAAGAAAGGGAATCTTGTACAGCCAGCAGTTACAGAACTGCGCCAAATTGCTGAAAAAGGAAGCAGAGGAGGATCTTTTGCCCTGGATCAAGGGGGGAGAGAGAAGAAGACAATGAGAAACCTACAGATTAAGGACATTATAATTGGGGATGGCGCTGCGCCTTTGGTAATTCCTGAGATTGGAATTAATCATGAGGGAAGCCTGAAAACAGCAATAGAAATGGCGGACGCAGCATACCGGGCAGGGGCCCGGATGATAAAGCATCAGACCCATGTGGTGGAAGATGAAATGAGCGCTGCGGCGAAGCAGGTAATTCCAGGTAATTCGGATGTGTCCATATATGATGTAATGGCAAGATGCGCCTTGTCAGAGGAAGAAGAATTGGAATTCATGGGCTATGTGGAGAGCCTTGGCATGGTTTTTTTAAGTACGCCTTTTTCCAGGGCTGCTGCGGTGCGACTGGAAAAGTTTCATGTTTCAGCCTATAAAATTGGTTCCGGAGAATTAAATAATTATCCCTTGCTGGAGCATATTGCGGAGTATGGGAAGCCTATGATTGTATCTACTGGGATGAATGATATTTCAAGTATCGCAAGAGCCGTAAATATTCTGGAACGGTACGGCGTGGATTATGCCTTGATGCATACCACGAACCTGTATCCCACAAAGCCTTCTCTGGTGCGGCTGGGGGCTATGGAGGAACTGATGCGGGAATTTCCAGATACGCCGGTAGGCTTATCAGATCATACGGTGAACAATCATGCCTGCATTGCCGCCATGACCTTGGGAGCGGCATTGGTAGAGCGGCATTTTACAGATCATAAACAACGGACAGGCCCTGATATCGTGTGCTCCATGGATGAGGAGGAATTAAAAGACCTGTTGTTAGCGGCAGAGGAAGTGCCCCAGATGCTTGGGGGAACAAAGTGCGCCGCCAAGGAGGAGCAGGTTACCATAGATTTTGCATTTGCCACGGTTGTTGCAACCAGAGATATCCAAAAGGGCGAGACATTCACCAGAGAAAATATCTGGGTAAAACGGCCCGGGACGGGAGAGATTCCAGCCAGAGAGTATGAAAAAGTCCTGGGGAAACGCGCTCTTTTAGATATTTGTCTGGATACACAGATTCGAAGAGATATGGTGGGGGATTTATGAGAAATATAATGTTCATTACAGGGACAAGAGCAGATTATGGAAAGCTGAAGCCTTTAATGAAAAGCATTGACAAGGCCCAGGATATGGAAGCTTATATTTTTGTGTCAGGCATGCATTTGGTGGAGGCCTATGGAAGAACATACCGTGAAGTAATAAAGGATCATTATAAAAATACCTACATTGCCTATGGATTAATGAACAGCGGAAATATGAGTTACGACTTGGGGGATGCAATCTGTCAGCTTACCGGATATGTACAGAATATAAACCCGGATATGATTGTAGTTCACGGGGACCGGATAGACGCCCTGGCAGGGGCGGTTGTGGGTGCCTTGAACAATATCCGTGTGGCTCACATTGAAGGAGGAGAGCTGTCAGGAACGATCGACGAGTCTATCCGCCATGCGATTTCCAAACTGGCCCATATTCACTTTGTGTGCAATGAAGAGGCAAAAAAAAGGCTGATGCAGCTGGGGGAGGCAGAGAGCCGGATCTATGTAATCGGTTCCCCGGATATAGATATTATGCTGTCAGGCTCCTTGCCTACCTTGGAAATGGCCAGGGAACGATATGAGATTCCCTTTGAGCATTATGGAATTCTCATGTATCATCCGGTGACAACAGAGTACGAGGTGATAGGAAAGAAGATAGAGGAAGTGATATCAGCAGTGAAAGAATCCGGTAAGAACTATTTGATTATCTATCCCAACAACGACCTGGGATCTGAAATCATTTTGAATGCATACCGTCAGCTGGAGGACAAAAACCGTTACCGGATTTTTACATCCATCCGGTTTGAATATTTTCTCACATTATTAAAGCATGCGGATTTTATGATGGGAAATTCCAGCGCCGGGGTGCGGGAGACTTGTGTATACGGGATTCCCGCCATTGATGTGGGCAGCCGCCAAAGGGGCCGTTATGATTGCGGGGTCAATCAGAACATCCAGCATACTACGGAACAGAAACAGGAGATTTTAAGAGCCATCCAGCAGGTGGATTTATACCGGAAAAAAGCCACTTTTTTTGGGGATGGAAACAGTACAAAAAGATTTTTGGAGATCATTTCCAAAGAACAGGTATGGAATCAGAAGATACAGAAGGTGTTTGTAGACAGGTAGATGAGCGGAAAGAGGAGTGGTTTGCATGTATAAGGGAAATAAAATAGCGGCCCTGATTCCGGCGCGGGGAGGGAGTAAAGGCATTAAAAGGAAAAACGTCCGTCTGCTGGCAGGGAAGCCGTTGATTTCTTACACCATTGCCGCCGCTTTGGACAGCAAATACATAGACCGGGTGATTGTGTCAACGGAAGATGAAGAGATTGCTCAAATTTCAAAAAGCTTTGGAGCGGAAGTACCCCATTTAAGACCAAGGGAATTGGCGGAAGATACAACTGCTACCATTGAGGTTGTGCTCCATGAGGCCGGCGCATTTTTATCATCCGGGGAATGGGACAGCCTGGTGCTGCTACAGCCCACACAGCCCCTTAGAACCTGGGAGGATATTGATAAGGCCATTGCATTTTATTATGAAATGGGAAAGAAAAGCCTTGTATCGGTATCGGAAGCGGGGGATCATCCCTTGTTTATGCGTCAGCTGAATAAGGATGGAAGAATGAAAAAGCTGCTGAATCTTCCAAGCACGGTAAGACGACAGGATATGGAGCGGATCTATCGTGTAAACGGGGCGATTTATATTAACCAGATAAAAGAACTTACCGAAACGACAAGTTTTAATGATAATGAATTAGGGTTCATTATGGACAGAAGCCATTCGGTGGATATTGATGAACTGTCTGATTTTGCTTTGGCGGAATATTACCTGTCAGATGGAAATTTGTCCGGCTCAGATGTAAAGGAGAAGAAAGGATGCAGGAAGCAGAGCTTTATTTAAGAAAAATGCTGGAGTTCGAGGAAAAAGGCGCAGGGGAAGCTGCGCTTGCTTTAGGTGAAAAAATAGCCGGTATTTTTCCAGATGACAGGGAAAGCATTTTATTGGAAACAGGAAAACTGAAATTCCGTATGGAAAAAGATAAAGAGGCCCTGTTGGATTTTATGAATGCATATGGCGTAAATAAAAATCAGGAGATTTTTAATCTGATTTTAGAAGCATATGTTCTTCCAAATCAGAAAAACAATATAGAACAGTATCATCACAATCTGGAGTTGCTAAAGGAATATCCTTATTATGACAATGTTGATCCAGAAGAAGAGATCCGGTTTTTCCCCGTATGGCAGGATTCCACATTGCTGGTTTGTGTGGATATGGCAGAAAAAAATTTTGCTATGCATACTAGAAGGGAGATTCCGAAGCTTCCCGGGGCAGATGAACGATACTTGATACAAAATGAGATGTGGTTAGAAACCATACTTCAATGCGAAGAAAGCTGCCGTATTTCACAGGCGCTCATGAGTGAGAATATCCCCATGTATTTAGTATATGACATGGTATATTGGATTTTGTTTTTGCAGCTTTATGATTTGCAGGAGCTGATGGAGAGAAAGAGAATCGTTTTTTTAGTTGGAATCCAGTCGGTGGAGGAATACTTTTTAAAAAAGGAAAATATTCTTCCCAGTTATTTGGAAGAAGGGACGTCCCAGCCATATATTCGGTTACTAAACCAAATAGCAAGACAAGTAAGCTTAGAGCATGATGAGAACAGTAAAATAATCGAGAGCTATTATCGAGAGAAGAAAGATCAGATCATAGAACATATCAAGTCAGGAAAACCAAAGATTCTATTTTGGACCAGCCATTTTACCACCGTTTTACAGTATCATACCAGAGACTGTATGCAGGCGGCAGAAAGACTGGGATGTGAAACGGAGCTGTTAATAGAAAAGAATGATTTGGATCGGATTCCCATCTATCGGATTAAAAAGACATTGGCCCGATTAAAACCAGATGTGATTTTTTGCATTGATCATTTTCGCCTTGAACATAAGGAGTATGTACCAGAAGAAGTTGTTTGGATAACGTGGATACAAGATCCGATGCCGGTTGTGATAGATCCCAAGACGCCGTCTAAGCTGACGACCAGAGACTTTGTCATGAATCATATGGTTACGGATAAGAAAATTTGTGAAATCGGATATGGAACGTATCATTTAATAGATGCGCCTATACCGGCGAACCATCATGTGTATCAGCCGTATCATCTGACGGAAGAAGAGCTGAGAACATATGCTTGCGATATCTGTTTTGTATGCCATGCAAGCGATGTAGATCATTACATTATTGAGCAGGTAAAGATGTATCCGGAGGAGCTGTGGGAGGCAGTTATGTCCATCTACAAGGGCTATCAGGAGTTTGCCTGTGAGACGGGAACATTTTTCTATTCCCAGGAAATGTTTGAATCGTATATTCAGGGGTCTTTTTTACAGCATTATGGAAAAAGGCTGAAAGAAAAAAACTTAAAGTACATGGCCAACGATATGTTTACCTGGTTTAATCAGAGAGTTTACAGGCAGGCGTTGGTGGATTGGATGTTAGACGCAGGGTTTACCAATATAAAATTATGGGGAAACGGATGGCTGGATAATGAAAAGTATAAGCCCTATGCAATGGGGCCGGCGGAGAATGGAGAAATGCTCTCTAAGGTATATCAGGCGTCAAAAATTGTGATCGGAAACAATGTAATATCCACCGGAGCGGCCAGAGCCTGGGAGGCCATGTTAAGCGGAGCGTTTTATTTGAGCAATTATGTTCCGCCGGAAGCAGACATAACAGATCTCAGAGCGGTTGTAGAAGAACAGAAAGACGTAGTCATGTTTTACGACAAAGAGGATTTGATACAAAAGCTCCATTATTATCTGGAACATGAGAAGGAACGTCAGGAAATGATAGAAAGAGGAAGGAAAGCCGCTTTAGAAAAGATGACGTTTGACAGCTTGATGAAGAGAGTGCTGCATACCGTAGGAGAACGATTGGAGGGATAGGAAATGGCGGATCAGATTAGAATGGATTCACACAAATTAATATATCATCCTGAGAGAGTAGCCGCATGGCAGAGGGGAGAAAATGTTTATCCGATTGAATTAGAGATAGGGCTGACCAATGCCTGTAATCACCGGTGTATGTTTTGCGCAGTGGATTATACAGGATATCAGCCTGCTATGTTCCACACAGAGGTATTAAAACAGAGATTGGAAGAGTTTGCAGAAAAAGGAATCAAAAGTATCATTTACGCCGGGGAGGGAGAGCCTCTTTTGCATAAAGACGCGGTGGATCTTATAAACGCTACAAAGAAGAATCACATAGACGCCGCCCTGTCTACCAACGGGGTATTGCTGACGCCGGAGGCGTCAAGAGACTGTCTGGCGTCTCTGACCTGGATTCGGTTCAGCACAGCGGCGATTACAGATGATACATATGAAAGGATTCATCAGTGCAAAGCCGGGGATCTGCAAAAAGTGTTATATCATATGGAAGAAGCAGTGAGAGTGAAAAAGGATCAGCGTGCGGCCACTACCATTGGGGTTCAGCTTTTGCTGCTGCCGGAGAATAAGCATGAAGTGGTGCAGATGGCAAAAGAATTAAAAAGGATAGGGGTAGATTATTTCACAGTAAAGCCTTTTTCTCAGCATCCTCAGAGCGGGAATATATTACAGGTGGATTATCAGGAGCTGCTGGGAGTAGAGAAAGAGTTAAAAGAACTTGCCACGGAACAATATAAGATTTATTTCCGGGCCCATTCCATGCAGAAATTGGTTTGTAAACGAGCATATAAAGAATGTCTGGCGCTTCCTTTTATGGTCTATATCGATGCAAAAGGGAATCTTTGGCCCTGTATTGTTTTTATGGGAAAAGAAGAACTCAGTTACGGGAATTTGAATGAGGAAAGCCTGGAACAGATTTGGGAGGGAGACAGACGGAAACGTTTGATGGAATACTTTCAAAACATGGATTTGGAAAAAAACTGCAGGGAGTTATGCCGCTTGGATGAGATGAATCAATATCTGACGGAATTGAAGAATCCAGGAGCACATGTGAATTTTATTTAATTGATGAGAAAGATACAACATATAAAAAGAGACAGGAGGCACATCCATGAACAGAGATGAGACGCCATACAGTAGTTTGAAGATTTTTCGCCATCCGGATATCCTGGAAAAAATAGAACGGGGAGAAAGGTGCAATCCCTTATATATTCGGATCAAGCCCACAAATCTTTGCAATCACAACTGTTATTACTGCCACTATAAAAACCAATATTTGTCCTTGGATGAGTATAACGGAAAGGATATGATTCCAAGAGAAAAAATGATGGAAATAATAGAAGATTTGAAACGTATGGAGGTAAAAGCCATTACCTTCAGCGGAGGCGGAGAGCCGCTTATTTATCCCTATATGGAAGAAGCAATGGAGCGGGCGTTAGACGCAGGGATAGAGCTTTCTATGATAACCAACGGAAGCGCGCTGGAAGGAAAAAAAGCGAAATTATTGGCAAAAGCAAAATGGGTGAGAATTTCCATGGACTCTATCGACAGGGTTCATTATGCAAAAAACAGAGGGATCCCGGAAAATTCTTTGGACAAGCTGCTGGATAATCTGGAGCAATTTGCAAATATAAAAAATTCAGATTGCGAGCTGGGGATTAATTTTGTAATTGGAAAAGAGAATTACAAGGAAATCAGGAAGCTGGCGGAAACGATGAAAAGAATCGGGGTCAATCACGTGAAGTTTGCACCTCTGATCAATGACGACACCAAGGAATACCATAAAGACATTAAGGAAGGCGTAAGCGAGGAGCTGACAAAGCTTGGAAGAGAACTGAACTGCAAGGACTTTAAAATTATTGATTTGTATACAGGGGACTTAATGAATGAAGGACTTTTTGAACGAGACTATTCCCGCTGCCCCGTGAAAGAGTTTGTCTGTGTGATCGCTGCCAACAGTAAAGTATATTATTGTCATGACAAGGCGTATTTGTCAGACGGATGTGTATGTGATTTAAAGGATCAATCCTTTGAACAAGGCTGGAATTCGCCCCAGGTAACAGAGAAATTCCGTAAATTTCATGCTGCAAAGGTATGCGGGCAGCATTGCGTATATGACTCAAGAAATAAGCTGATGAATGCTTATTTGGATATGGACAAGCGGCATATTAATTTTATATAGGAGAGTTCACAATGGCGTATGTTGATTTTATATCAGAAGTACATAACAGCACAAAAAGGGATTATATGGCAAGGGTTTTGGGGGCGGACAAAGCCGAATGCGCTAAAATTGCAAAGGAATACGGTTATGACTACTGGGATGGGGACAGAAAATATGGTTATGGGGGTTACCGGTATGACGGCCGCTGGCGGAAAGTAGCAGAGAAGATGGCGGATTATTACCAGCTGAAGCCCGGACAAAAAGTATTGGACGTAGGATGCGGAAAGGCGCACCTCTTGTATGAACTGACGCAGGCAGTTCCCGGACTTTTGGTGGAAGGAATCGATATTTCGGAATATGCGGTGGAACATGCCAAGGAAGAAGTAAAAGAATACTTGCATGTAGGATGCGCCCAGGAACTGAATTATGAAGATCACTCTTTTGATCTGGTGTTGTCCTTGGCAGCCTTGCACAATCTGAAAATATTTGACTTGGAAAAAGCCGTAAAAGAGATTCAGAGAGTGAGCAAAGGAAACAGTTATATTATGGTGGAATCTTTTCGGAATGACAGAGAAGAGGTCAATATGCTTTATTGGCAGCTGACGTGCACCAGCTATTATGCCGTAGACGAGTGGGAATGGCTGTATCAGAAATGGGGTTATACAGGGGATTATAGTTTTATGTTTTTTGAATAGAAGGAAAATGATTATGACAGATAAAGAACACCTGAAACAAATACGAAAAAATATTTTCTGTACAGCCTACAAAGGGGGTGCGGGACACTTAGCGTCTGCTTTTTCTGTGGTGGAAATTCTGTATGTGCTGTACTGCAAAGGAATTTTGAATTACCGGCCAAAGGATCCTCTGTGGGAGGACAGAGACAGGATGATTATGAGCAAAGGGCAAGGATGTCTTGCCTTGTATGCCATTTTAAGTAAGGTAGGATTTTTTCCGGAAAGTGAATTAAATACCTTTTGCCAGCCAGGCAGCAGTCTGGGAGGCGAACCAAAATTGGGCGATGTTCCAGGGGTAGAGGCTTCTACCGGTTCCCTTGGACATGGATTGTCATTTGCCCAGGGAATAGCCATGGCATATAAAACATTGGGAAAGAAGAACCAGGTTTATGTGGTGATTGGAGACGGGGAGTGCCAGGAAGGAAGCGTCTGGGAGGCAGCCATGTCTGCAAGTCACTTTCAGTTGGATAATTTGACGGTTATTATGGATAATAACAAGCTTCAGGCCATGGGTAAGGTAAGCGAGCTGATGAGTATAGAGGACTGGGGTGAAAAATGGAGCTCTTTTGGGTGGGATGTGAGCGTAGTAGACGGACATGATGTGGAAGCTTTAAAGAACTGCCTGGGGCAGGAGCATCAGGCAGGACGTCCCAGATTCGTGATTGCCGACACGGTAAAAGGAAAAGGGGTGTCATTTATGGAGCATGTTCCGATTTGGCATTACCGGATGCCCAACGAAGAGGAGCTGCATGTGGTTATAGAAGAACTGGAGATCAAAAAAGAGGAATTGGGGATATGAGGACGGCATATTTAAATACATTGCAGGAACTGGCCAGAAAGGACGAACGGATTGTTTCTCTGGTAGCGGACAATGGTTTGATTGTATACGATGATTTTAAACGGGACTTTCCAAAGCGATACTTTAATTTTGGGATTTCGGAGGCAAATATGGTAGCGGCGGCAGCAGGTATGGCAAATTGCGGACAGATTCCATTTTGTTACACCATTAGCGCGTTTTTGGCTTACCGTTCTTATGAATTTATCCGTAATGACGTATGTTTTCAGAACCAAAATGTAAAAATAGTTGGAATTGGCTCCGGGGTTGCTTACAGTACGCTGGGGCCTTCCCATCATGCAACAGAAGATATAGGGCTGCTGCGGGGACTGCCGAATCTGACGGTATTTTCCCCGGGAAGTCCGCTGGATGTGAGAAATATCATTCATGCGGCGTATGAAATTCAGGGGCCCGTATATATTCGCTTGGGTACAAATAACGAACAGGAGCTATATGAGAGGGAGTATGATTTTAAAGTTGGCAAGGCAGAGATTTTGAAGGACGGCCGGGATCTGACGATTATCGTGACGGGAAGAATTGCCGCAGATGTGCTAAAAGCGGCAAAAAAACTAGAAAAACAGGGAATCCATGGGAGAGTGGTAAATGTTCATACATTAAAACCCTTTGACAAAGAAGCAGTGATTCGGGCAGCGGAAGAAACAGGCGCGGTGTATACGGTGGAAGAGCATAGTATCTGCGGCGGTTTAGGGAGTATTGTGGCGGAGGTCCTGGCGGAGAGCCGGATTGGGACAAAATTTTACAGGATCGGCTTACAGGATTGTTTTGCAAAGGGCTATGGCACTTATGAAGAGGTAAAAAAGGCGAATCGCCTGGATGCGGACGCGCTCTGTGAAAAAATATTGAAACTGCATTGCGGGCAGTGAAAAGGAGAAAGATGGTATCAAAAATAGTATTAGTGATTCCTAATTATAATTGGGATAAGGATGGAAATGATTATCAAGAAAAGAATATCTTATGGCATTTTATTCCGTATAATTTGTGTTTATTGGCAGCAGTGCTGGAGCAGGAGCATCGATATGAGATAAAGGTGATTGACGCCTTGGCGGAAGGGCTGAGCACAGAGGAATTTGAAAACCGCATCCGGAAGGAAGAACCGGATTTTGTGGGAATCAGCGTATTGATGGATTTTTATAGCTATACGGGACATCTGGCGGCAAAAATTGTAAAGAGCATAAATTCCCAGATCATTACGGCTCTTGGAGGAGTTCATGCTACTGCAAATCCGGAATCAAATGTGCAAGACACAAATTATGATTATGTAATGTGCGGCGAAGGGGAGGAAATGCTGCCCCAGTTAATTCATTTTATAAATGGAGAGAGAAAAGAACCGCCAAAAGGCGTTTGGTATTTGCAAAATAATGAAATAGTACAAGGGGGCTCCGCGGATCTCATCACAAATCTGGACGATTATCCCCTGCCGGCATATCATTTGATTGATTATTCTCAATATGCCATGCGGGCGGAGCGAAAGAGCCTGGACGGGCCTTTTGCATATCCCTACGCGAGGATACTTACGTCCCGGGGCTGTCCCTATCATTGCTGTTTTTGCCAGGTAGATAAGATTGCAGGGAGAACCTTCCGGCCAAGAAGCGCAGAGAAAATATTGTCGGAGATTGATTGGCTGGTTCGTACGTATGGGATAAAGTCAATTATTTTCGACGATGATAATTTACTGACGGACCGGAAGCGGGCAATTGAAATTTTTAAGGGCTTAAAGCCCTATAAGATTTCCTGGAAGATGATTGCAACCGCGGCGTTTTTGCTGGACGATGAGCTGATAGAATTGATGAAAAAAAGCGGATGCGTGTATGTAGATATTGCAGTGGAATCCGGCACAGAACGAATACTTCACGACATCATTCAAAAACCGTTGAAATTAGAAAAAGCGGTTGCAGTGACAAGGAAATTAAAAGAAGAGGGCGTCTATGTTGCCGCAAACTTTATTATTGGTTTTCCAGGGGAAACTTGGGAAGAAATCCGGCAAACCATAAAATTTGCAGAAGATTTGGACGCCGACTACATAAAATTATTCAATGCAGTTCCATTGCCGGGAACACGTTTATATAAGATGGCAAAGGAGCAGGGGGCTCTCGTAAAAGATTTTAATGCAGAAAATGTAAATTGGAGAAACGGTTTTATTGAGACAGATGAGTTTACCACAAAGGATACCAGGATATTGCGAGCGTATGAGTGGGATAGAATTAATTTTTCTACACCTGAGAAACGAAAACGGACGGCTGATATGATGGGAGTTACCCTGGAAGAGTTGGAAGAAATCAGGAGAAGGACGCGCAGAACGTTGGAGTTATAAATAAAAGATACCCTCAGTGGACAAAGGGTAGAAAAGAAGAAAAGATCAAGGAGATTCCTATGGGAAAAATCATATCAAAGGAGGAGGCAGGGGAACTTCAGGAATTAAAAAAGGCAGGGAAAAAGCTTGTTCTCTGCCATGGAGTGTTTGACCTTGTCCATCCGGGACATATCATACATTTTCAGGAAGCAAAGAAATTAGGAGATATTTTGATAGTCTCTGTCACGGCGGAGAAATACGTTCGAAAAGGGCCGGGCAGACCGTATTTTAACGATGAGATGCGGATGAAATTTTTAGAGGCTATTTCATGTATCGACTATGTCATGCTTTCTGAAAATGATACGGTGGATGATATTGTAAAAGCAGTCGAGCCGGATCTCTATGTAAAAGGGAAAGAATATGCCAGACCGGAAGACGACATCACAGGAAAAATTCAGGATGAGGCAGAATTGGTGCGCCGTCACGGGGGAGAAGTGGCTTATACCAAAGGACAGGTATTTAGTTCCACAAGATTAATCAACCGGGGACTGCCGGCCCTTTCGCCGGACGTGAAGGAGTTTATGGAAGTGTTCCACCAGTCTTACACGATGGAGGATATTAAAAAATATGCAGAGCTTATGGCGGATTTAAAAGTTCTGGTTGTAGGCGATGTGATTATGGATGAGTATATTTTCTGTAATGTTCAGGGACTAATGTCAAAGGATATGGGCTATTCTGCCAGGTATCAGGGAATGGAGCAGTACCTGGGAGGCTCCCTTGCCGTGGCGAGGCATTTGGCGTCCTTTAGCGACAACGTTACGTTAATGAGCGTAGTGGGAAGAGAGGAAGCGTTCCATAGCCGGATCTTGGATGAATTGGGCAATAAAATGCGTGTAGACTTGACATACAGCAATGGGTTTCAAACTATTGTGAAGAAGCGGTATGTCACGTTAAATGAAAAACGGGAAGAAGTGAACAAGATTTTTGCAGTGAATAATCTTCCAACGCCTATGGTGATAGAGGAAGAGGCTATGGACAAGTTCAAAGCCGGTTTGGATGCAAACGTCTCCTCCTACGATGTGGTCCTTGTCTGTGACTTTGGACATGGCCTGGTGGACCGGGAGGTAATGGAAATTCTGCAGGCCAAAGCAAAATTTTTAGCAGTCAACTGTCAGACGAATTCCTCGAATTACGGTAAGAACCTGATTACAAAATATCGGCGGGCGGACGTATTTGCATTGGACCAAAGAGAGCTTAGTCTGGCATTTTCCGAATATCAGGGAGAGGAACGGGAATCCTTACTCAGATTGTCAGACCATTTTGGAAGCGGCGGCTGGCTGACCCAGGGAGCCAAAGGGGCGACGGCAGTGACGGAAGGGACATTAAAAAGCTGTCCGGCATTTACGTTAAAAGTAAAAGATACGATTGGAGCGGGAGACGCTTTTTTTGCATTGGCCAGTCTGATGGCGGCAGTGGGAGCGCCCATAGAGGCGGGCGCTTTTATGGGAAATGTGGCCGGCGCCCTGGCGTCCAATATTATGGGAAATAAAGAAGCAGTGGAAAAGATCAATGTTTTGAAATATGCAGCTACGCTGCTGAATATCTGATTGTCAGGGAGGAAAAGGAATGATCAATCAATTCGATGAAACAAAAGATTTTATGTATGAAAATGGGTTTTACCTCACGTCCCAGCCTTACCGTATGGGAAATATGCTTGCTCATTATGAGCTGTATAAAATGATTACGCATCTTCCCGGGGATGTGATAGAGCTTGGGGTATTTAAAGGGGGAGGCTTGATTCAGTGGGGAACCTTCCGGGAGCTGCTGGAAAATGAAAGGTCAAGAAGGATCGTGGGGTTTGATACCTTTGGGGAATTCCCCGATACAGAAAAGGTGGACAGCGATAAGAAGTTTATTGATAAATGGAATGTACAATTTAAAGATGAATTTGTGTCAAAAGAAGAGATTTATCAGAGCTTAAGCTTAAAGGGGATTGGGAATGTAGAATTAGTACAGGGAAATATTATGAATACCCTTACAGAATATCTTCAACAGAATAAACACATGAGGATAGCGTTATTACATATTGACACCGATGTATATGAACCCTGCAAAATTGGATTGGAGCTGCTTTATGACCTTGTAGTTCCCAATGGGCTGATTGTTTTTGATGATTACTCCACGATTGAAGGGGAGACGGTTGCAGTGGATGAATTTTTTGCAAACAAAAAGCATTCCTTTTTGAAATTTCCGTTTTCTCATACAAAGCCTGTTTATATGAGAAAAGAGTGAAAGGCCCTGTCACTAGAGGGAAGGCGGTAAGGGGCAATCTCTATCATGCAATAGGGCATTCCAGCTGCAATAAGGCATTCCGGCTACAATAGGGGGGACTGTATGAAGTACATGGTCATTGGGGCGACGGGCTATATCGGTTCCTATCTTTTTACACAGTTAAAGAAGGATGGACATGATGTGATAGGAACCAGCCGAAGACGCCACACTATGAATGGTTTTACATATTATGATATCCGAAACAGTGATATAAGGGATATTACGTCAGAATTATCTGGCGAGAATGTCACGGCAATTATTTGTGTTGCAGAAGCAAGTATCGACAGATGTTATGAGGATTATGAATCATCCTATGATATAAATGTGAGACAGACAAAAAAATTGATTCGTACATTGTCTCAAGAGGGAATACAAAGTATTTTTTTCTCGTCAGACAGTGTATTTGACGGAACAAAGGGCAATTATACGGAAGAAAGTCCTGCCAATGCATGCAATCAATATGGAAAAATGAAGGCGGAAATGGAACAGTATCTATTGGCCAATGAATCTGATTCTTGTATCCTGCGGATCCCAAAGACGGTAAATATAACAAAAGAGAAGCAGAACATTTTGACACAATGGGCAGAGGAAATGAAAACAGGAACCATTCGCTGCATCAAGGGAAATAAAATGTCCTTTATATACATGAAAGACATTTATCAGGCATGTTTGACGGCCTCCAAGAGGCCGCTGCATGGGCTATATCATATTGCAGGAGATCAAGCTTATACCAGGGCGGAACTTGCCAAAAAGTTTTGTGACAAGTTAGGCGTCAGTGTTTTGATTCAGGAGTGCCCGGCGGAGGAATTTGCATTTAAAGATATCAGGCCGTTAGATATTAGCATGAGTAACTTAAAGTGGAAAAAAGAGACGGGATGCCAGTTTATAGATATGGATTCTGTCATTGAGGCCTATGTTGGCAATTGTAAGGAAAGAGAAATGGACTAATTGAGTTTCGCAATTACCTAAATGGACTAAGATTGAAAGGAGATTGATATGATATCATTAGTAACCGGCGGCTGCGGCTTTATCGGCTCCCATATGGTAGACCGCTTACTGGCAGAAGGCCATGAGGTTCGCGTCATTGACAATTTCACCACAGGACGTCCCCAGAACCTGGATCATCAAAAAGAAAACCGCCACTTATGTATTTATCAGAAAGACATTCGCAGCAGGGAGGAGATTGCCCCGATTTTTGAAGGCGTTGATTATGTCTTTCATCTGGCGGCATTGGCGGATATTGTTCCCTCTATCCAAAAGCCCTGGGAATATTATTCTTCCAATGTATTAGGCGCCTACAATGTAGCAGAGTGCGCCAAGGAAGCAGGAGTAAGGAAAGTGGTATATGCAGCTTCTTCCTCCTGCTACGGGATCCCGGATGAATTCCCCACAAAAGAGACGGCTCAAATCCGTCCCCAATATCCTTATGCTTTGACAAAACGTCTGGGGGAAGAGACACTGCTCCACTGGGGCCAGGTATACGGCCTTCCGGTTATCACACTGCGGCTTTTCAATGTATACGGAACACGTTCCAGGACTTCCGGGACATACGGTGCGGTATTCGGCGTATTTTTAGCCCAGAAGCTGGCGGGGAAGCCTTTTACTGTGGTAGGAACCGGGGAACAGACCAGGGATTTCACTTATGTAACAGATGTGGCGGATGCTTTTTACACAGCCGCTATGTCGGATATCATAAATGAAACCTTCAACGTGGGGAGCGGAGGGACATATTCTGTGAACCGTTTATGCCAGCTTCTGGGGGGAGAAATCACCCATATCCCCAAACGTCCAGGAGAGCCGGACTGTACCTTTGCAGATACCGGAAAAATCGAAGAAGCTTTAGGCTGGAAGGCCAAAATCACCCTGGAGGAAGGGGTATCCCGCATTCTGGAAAATATTGATTATTGGCGGGAGGCTCCCGTATGGACGCCGGAAACCATTGATACGGCAACGAAAGACTGGTTCAAATATTTGGGGAAATAGCAAAACTATGGTACATTAAAAAGAATCGCAGGGGTGTCCAAAGACATCCCTTTGAAGGAAGCAGGAAAGAGATATGGGCAGCAGAAGGCATCAAATATATTTAGAGGAACTGATCAAGTATCTGAAAGAGACAAAAATTTATGGTCCAGAGGGAATTGCCTATAAGAACTGGGAAGAAGGGATGCAGCATTTAACCAGATTATTTTTAGAAACCAGGAAAAATGGAAAGCATCTATTTTTTATTGGAAATGGGGGAAGCGCAGCCATCGCCAGCCATATGACGGCGGATTATATGAAAAACGGAAGAATGAAAACCATCAGCTTATATGACAGTTCGGTTATCACTTGCTTTGGGAATGATTATGGGTATGAACATATATTTTCACGTTCTCTGAAACATTTGGGGGAGAATGGAGACCTTCTGGTGGCAATCAGCAGCTCCGGAAATTCCCCTAACATTGTAAACGCAATACAGACGGCCAAAGAAAACGGGCTGAATGTGGTAACCTTATCGGGATTTGAGGAGACAAACCGTATCTGTAGGATGGGGGACTATAATATTTATGTACCGGTCAGCCATTATGGAATGGTAGAATCCATCCATAATTTAATTTTGCAGCAGATTGTGGATGCGCTAATGGGGTATGATAACGAGGCGTAGAATGATATGTAGATCAAGCGGGATGGTAAGGGATCCTGAATTGAGATCGGGTGGAGTGGTGAGGAATCTTGAATTGAGATCAGGTAGGATGGTAAGGAATCTTGAATTGAGATCAGGTGGGGGGGGGTTAGGAATATTGAATTGGCGGGTAATGGAAGAGACTGGTGAATGGAACGTTCTGTTTTTCTGTAAACAAAATATCATTTACAGTGGATAAAAATTCGGCGGTACTCCTGTCATAAGAGAAAGTTCCTCCTCATACAATGTAAAAAAGCATGTATGAGGGAAATTCTTTTGAAAGGGTACATAGAAGAACGGGCGGTGGAGATCGCCAATTATATTATTGAAGAAAATGCTACAGTCAGGCAGACGGCGAAAAAGTTTGGAATTAGTAAAAGTACGGTACATAAAGATGTGACAGAACGCTTAATTCAGATCAATCCTGCTCTGGCCAGAGAAGCTAGAAAGGTGCTGGATGTAAATAAATCGGAGCGGCATATTCGGGGAGGGCTCGCCACAAGGGAAAAATATCAGCATCAGCATATATAAAAACTTGTTTAGGGTCCCTCAGGAGTTAAAAAACAAGTACATTTTTCCATTTTGTAAAAAGATAAAGGTTCAGATTCCAAAAGGCCAGCAGGAATTGGCAGGCCCTTTGGAATTTGAATCAGAAGGAATTTTTATGAAAAGAAGAAGTTAGCCATTGTAAAACCCAAAATGCTCATATATAATGGTGGTAATAAAGTTTACAGGAGGAGAAAGCATTGGAAACAGTTATTGTGCTGGATTTTGGCGGGCAGTATAACCAGTTGATTGCACGTCGTGTACGTGAATGCAATGTATACTGTGAGGTGAAACCATATACCACATCGCTGGAGGAAATAAAAGCCGCAAATCCTAAAGGGATTATTTTCACCGGAGGGCCGAACAGTGTATATGAGGAAGCTTCCCCCCATTATGATAAGAAGATTTTGGAACTGGGCATTCCTGTTTTGGGTATTTGCTATGGTTCTCAGCTGATGGCATATATGCTTGACGGAAAGGTGAAGTCTGCCCCGGTCAGTGAATATGGCCATACGGAAGTGAAGATTGATAAGCATGACGAAATGTTTGCAGAGGTATCGGACAAGCTCGTTTGCTGGATGAGCCATACAGACTATATAGAGACGGTTCCGGAGGGTTTTTCTGTAACAGCCCATACAAAAGATTGTCCGGTAGCTGCTATGGCTTGTCCTGACAGACGGTTGTACGCGACACAATTTCATCCGGAGGTTGTGCATACACAAGAAGGCATTCAGATGCTGCGAAATTTTGTGTACAGAATTTGTGGCTGTACAGGCGACTGGAAAATGGATTCTTTTGTGGAGACTGCTATCTTGTCTTTGCGGGAGAAAATCGGCAAAGGAAAAGTTTTGTGTGCTTTATCCGGAGGTGTGGATTCTTCGGTTGCCGCCGTATTGCTTTCCAAAGCGATCGGAAAGCAGCTGACCTGCGTATTCGTAGATCATGGACTTCTTCGAAAAAACGAGGGAGATGAGGTGGAGGCCGTATTTGGTCCCGAAGGACCATATGAGCTTAATTTTATTCGCGTCAATGCCCAGCAACGGTATTATGACAAGCTAAAGGGCGTGACTGAGCCGGAAGAAAAACGGAAAATTATTGGAAAAGAGTTCATTCAGGTATTTGAAGAAGAGGCTAAAAAAATCGGCGCAGTGGACTTCCTGGTTCAGGGAACGATTTATCCTGATGTGATTGAGTCCGGATTAGGGCAATCCGCCGTCATCAAATCCCATCACAATGTAGGCGGCCTGCCTGAAGTAGTGGATTTTAAGGAAATCATTGAGCCTTTGCGAATGTTATTCAAAGACGAGGTGCGACGCGTTGGCCTGGAACTGGGGATTCCGGAATATTTGGTATATCGTCAGCCGTTCCCAGGGCCAGGTCTTGGCATTCGCATCATTGGAGAGATAACCAAAGAAAAAGTTCTTATCGTCCAAGAGGCAGATGCAATTTACCGTGAGGAAATTGCGAAAGCAGGCTTGGATTCCGACCTGGGCCAGTACTTTGCAGCATTGACCAATATGCGTTCCGTAGGCGTAATGGGAGATTTTAGAACCTACGATTATGCCGTTGCTTTGCGGGCTGTGAATACCAGTGATTTTATGACAGCAGAGGCAGCGCAGCTTCCCTGGGAGGTTCTGTTCAAGGTGACGAACCGGATTGTAAATGAAGTGAAGGGGGTAAACAGGGTAGTGTACGACTGCACTGGGAAGCCGCCGGGGACGATTGAGTTCGAGTAGTAGCTACAAGTCTGGGAAGCCTTATAAACAGGGCGTTCCCGGGCTTTTCTTTTTGCGCTGCT
>CAMNQH010000052.1 GCA_946549035.1 uncultured Lachnospiraceae bacterium
GGTATGTATTTCTTTGAGAACAAAAATGATTTTCCTTGTCAGATGAGATATGGTGTGTTAAATTATTAACGAAAATAGTAACCAAACAGTAATTGCCAATGGAATTTGACAAGGAGGAATATTATGAGAGGTTTGGATACGCCTATATCCAAGCTGCGGAAGCAGGTATTTGTGGAAGTTGCAAAGGTGGCATATGAATCTGAGCATATCAACAATGATATTGAGGCAATTCCATATAAAGTGACGCCGGGAGATGCCCCCAGATTTCGGGAGAGCATTTACAGAGAGCGGGCTATCGCGGCGGAACGGGTGCGTCTGGCTATGGGAATGTCCCTGCGGCCGGAGGATAAGCCTGTGCACATCACAGACGGGGTGGAAGAGAGCGATATTTCCGAAAAATATTATGAGCCGCCGCTGATGCAGGTAATCCCTTCCGCATGTAATTTCTGTGATGATAATAAGTATGAGGTGAGTAATCAATGCCAGGGCTGTATTGCCCATCCCTGTATGGAGGTTTGCCCCAAGGGAGCTATTTCCCAGGTGGACGGTGCGGCAGTGATCGATCAGGAAAAATGTATCAAATGTGGCAAATGCAAAAGTGTCTGTCCTTATGACGCCATTGCCAAGAAGGAGCGTCCTTGTTCCATGGCATGCGGGGTAAAAGCGATTGAGACGGACCGGCTGGGGAGGGCGACCATCAATACAGATAAATGCGTTTCCTGCGGAATGTGTATGGTAAGCTGCCCCTTTGGAGCTATCGCCGATAAGTCCCAGATCTTTCAGCTGATTCGCTGCATGAGAGAAGGGGGAGAAGTTATTGCGGAGATCGCTCCCGCCTTTGTAGGGCAGTTCGGCCCGGACGCTACGCCACGGAATGTAAAGGCTGCTTTGCTGAAGCTGGGGTTTTCCGAAGTCTATGAGGTGGCTTTGGGAGCAGATATCGGGGCGGTATCCGAAGCCCATCACTATGCGTATCATGTAGCCAACGGAGAGCTTCCGTTTTTGCTTACTTCCTGCTGTCCCTCCTGGTCCATGTTGGCGAAAAGCACCCTGCCGGATATGGTGGAAAGCGTATCTTCGGAGCTGACGCCTATGGTTGCCACGGCAAGAAGCATCAAGAAAAAGCATCCCAATGCCCATGTGGTCTTTATTGGCCCTTGTGCCGCTAAGAAGCTGGAGGCTATGCGCACTACGGTGCGCAGCGATGTGGATTTTGTTATTACCTTTGAGGAGTTAAACGCCATGTTTGAGGCCAGGGGCATTGAACCACAGGATACCCAGGGAGACAGCTCCATGCATGACGCTACCGGGGTCGGCCGGGGATACGCGGTGGCTGGAGGCGTGGCCAAAGCCATTGAGGATTGTATCAATGAATATTACCCGGATGTGGAAGTGAAAATTGAACATGTGGAAGGTCTGGCAGAGTGTAAAAAGGTTTTATTGATGGCTAAAGCCGGGAAAAAGAACGGCTATTTGATTGAAGGTATGGCATGTCCCGGAGGATGTGTGGCCGGAGCCGGGACGATCATCCCCATACAAAAAGCCAAGATGGAGGTAGATAAGATTGTAAAATCTTCTACCAACCATATGCCCCAAAAAGAATTGCGGAAGATCCAGTTAGATTAATATATGGGTGTCCATTGGCTTGTAGGAATAGGAAGGCTGGTGGACGCCTTTCTTTTTTTTAGTAATATATCCTTGACAGATATATCATTTAATGATATATTATACATACAATATATCATAAGACGATATATGAAAAAGGGGGGGGGGAGAAGCAGTGGCAAGAATACAGCCGCTTACGGAGGGAGTTTATTATATCCTGCTGTCACTTACGGCTCCTAACCATGGTTATGGCATTATCCAGCAGACTTTGGAGATGACCGGAGGCAGGCTGGAGCTGGGAGCGGGAACCCTTTATGGGGCAATCAACAACCTGCTGGACAAGGGGTGGATTGCATTGTACAGGGAAGAAAAGGATTCCAGAAAGAAGAAGGAATATGTCATTACCAGATTGGGCCAGGCCGCATTGGAAGAAGAGATGGAGCGGTTAGAAGAGCTTCTTTATAACGGAAGAAGGATTACGGGGAAGGGAGGCGTGTGATATGGTAAAATTACGCTGGTATTATGATAAAGATAAAGAAGAAGCCTGGCTGAATGAAATGTGCCGGGAAGGCTGGGCCATGAAGTCGTTTTGCCTGGGATTTTACCAGTTTGAACCGTGCGGGCCCGGGGAATATATATACCAGATAGATTTGTTTACAGAGAATAAGAATAGAATGACCCACCAGGAGTATTTGGAACTGATACAGGAGACCGGGGCAGAATATGTCTGCCGCTGGTTCTGGTATCGGATCTTCCGGCGAAGAAGCGAGCTGGGAGAGTTTGAGTTATATACGGACAATGATTCCAAAATAGAGCAATATGAAAGGTTTTGCCGTTTTTTTCGCAGGATAGGGATATTAGAGCTGTGCATATTGGGATATGACACCTTTTATTGGCTTATATTCGGGCGGTGGATTGGAGATATCGGCACCGTTTTTTTCCCCGCCTATGGGCTTCTGGTACTTGTAGCGGCGGTGATATGGCGGGTGTATTTTAAAATGAAGCATAAAATCAGGGACTTAAAACAGGAATTTTGATAAGGAGGTTGCCATGAGGGAAATTCTGGTTGTAAAAGATTTGAAAAAGACCTTCCGGATCTCCGCCAAGCAGCAGAAGCTGGAGCGGACCAAGGAAAAGGTAAAGATTGCGGTAAACGGACTGTCCTTTGTGTCTTATGAGGGGGAAATATTTGGACTGCTGGGGCCGAATGGAGCCGGGAAGACCACTACCCTTCGGATGATCGCCACGTTGATCGCCCCGGACTCGGGGGATGTGTTCGTGGACGGCAGCAGCGTATGCAAAGAGCCGGATGTGGTTCGCAGTAAGATTGGGTTTTTAACCAGCGAGCTGAAGCTGGAGGAATTTTTTACCCCCAATTATCTCTTTGACTTTTTCGGGCAGCTTCACGGCATGGAGAAAAGCCTGGTGGAACAGCGTAAGGCAAAATTGTTTGAGCGGTTTGGAATTACAAAATTTGCAGAAGTGAAGGTGTCGGATCTGTCTACCGGGATGAAGCAGAAGGTATCCCTGGTGATTTCCATTGTCCATGACCCGGACATTATTATTTTTGACGAACCCACCAATGGACTGGATGTTTTAACTGCAAAAGTAGTGACGGATTTTCTCATGGAGTTAAAAAACCAGGGTAAGACGGTGATCGTATCCACCCACATTTTCAGCCTTGTGGAAAAAATATGCGACCGGGTGGGGATCATCATCGACGGGACGATGGCGTTATGTGATACGCTATCGAATGTTACCAGGGAGAAGTGTCTGGAGGACGTATTTTTTGATATCTATGCAGAAAGGGCAGGTGAGGCATCATGAAAAGTAATATTATAACGATTATGAAAAAAGAATTTGCCCGTTTTTTCAAGGACAGACGTATGGTGTTCACTACCATTTTCATGCCGGGGATTCTAATTTATGTGATGTATACATTTATGGGACAGGGGATGTCTGCCTTGTATTCTTCTGATGAAGATTTCATTCCTCAGATTTATGCAGAGAACCTTCCAGACGCTTTGCTGGATATGGAAGGTCCCGTAGCATTTGTTACGGATACGTCTGCAGAGGAGGCCAAAATACTGCTGGAGGAGGAGATGGGATGCCACTTAGTGGCTGTTTTTCCGGAGGGGTTTGAAGAAGCAGTAGCTTCTTATGATTTATCCTCCGGCACGAAAGCGCCTCAGGTGGAGTTGTATTACAAATCCACCAGTACAGATTCTTCTACGGCTTATAATATGATGCAGGAAATTTTGGCGAGTTATGAGAATTCCATGGTGAACAAGTTTGACGTCAACCAGGGGGAGGGTCCATATGATCTGGCTTCTCAGCAGGATATGGCCGGCATGGTATTTTCCATGATGCTGCCTCTTTTGATGATGGTGTTTTTGTTTAGCGGCTGCATGGCCATTGCGCCGGAATCCATTGCAGGGGAAAAGGAACGGGGAACCATTGCTACCCTTTTAGTGACGCCTATGAAGCGGGGGCATCTGGCTCTTGGCAAGATTTTATCCTTAAGCGCCATTGGCCTGTTAAGCGGCCTTTCCAGCTTTATCGGCACGATGCTGTCTTTGCCGAAATTAATGGGAGGCCAGGAAGGAGTGGACGCCGGAGTGTATCAGGCAGGAGATTATCTGCTGCTCTTAGCTATAATACTTAGCACCGCCCTGCTTTTGATATCCTTGATTTCCATTATTTCTGCATTTGCAAAAAATGTGAAGGAGGCCACAAGCTGGGTGACGCCTTTGATGATTGTGGTGGTGGTCATTTCTATTACAACTATGATTGACAGCTTTAAAGCTTCCAGCAATGTGATGTATCTGATTCCGCTGTATAACAGTGTACAGTGTATGAACGGCGTTTTTTCTTTTGCGCCCAATGTAATGGCGGTGATTTTGACGGTGGTTTCCAATCTTGTTTATACCGGAGCTTGTGCAAGTATCCTGACAAAAATGTTTGGAAACGAGCGAGTGATATTTTCCAGATAAGACATATTTTTATATTTGAATTTTAATTTATAAGCATGTTCCGCTTTAAAGCGCCTGGATTCTTCTTGTCCGGGCGTGGGAAACGGGACTGCTTTTTTCTTTTACAGAATTGCGTTTGAAGGAATTATATGATATACTTCTCCCAAAAGGATGCTGTTCATAGAAAGCATCGGAAGAACTAGGAGTACAAAAGGAGAGGTCATGGAGAAGAATACATTACTTATTGTGGATGATATCCTTATTAACCGTGAGATGCTGAAATTCATCTTTGCCGAGCAGTTTCAGATTCTGGAGGCGGAAGACGGCAATCAGGCGGTGGAACTGATGAAGGAGAATCAAGATAGAATTGTATTGGTATTTTTAGATCTTGTTATGCCGGGGAAATCGGGGTTGGATGTTCTGGATTATATGAAGGAAAATGGCTATATGGAATATATCCCGGTGATTGTGATTACCGGAGAAGCCACGGCGGACGCGGAGGAACGGGCCTATGAGTATGGGGCTTCTGATATTATTTACAAACCCTTCGAACCGAAGGTGGTTATGCGTCGTACCATGAATATCATTGAATTGTTTCAAAGCCGGATATGCTTGGAAGAGAAGTTAAAAGAGCGTACCAGGGAACTGGTGAAAAGTAAGGCGCGGCTTGCCAAAAGCAATGATTTTCTGGTAAATGCCTTGAGTTCCATTGCAGAATTTAAGGGACTGGAATCGGCGGAGCATATTCTTCGGGTGAAATATTTCACCCGGATATTGATGAATTACTTATTGGACCAATATCCGGAATATAATCTGGAAAAAGGGGATGTGGACATGATTGTAAGCGCGTCGGCGCTTCATGATATCGGTAAATTTGTAGTGCCGGACGCAATCTTAATGAAAGCCACGGCTCTTACCCCCAAGGAACAGACAGAATTGCGGAAGCATACTATTTATGGAGGGGAGATTTTACAACGGTTTGGGCAGGAGGACAATGAGTTTTATCAATACTGCAGTGATATTTGCCGTTATCATCATGAACGGTACGACGGAGAAGGGTATCCCTTCCGTATGAAGGGGGAGGATATTCCCATCTGGGCTCAGATAGTGTCTTTGGCGGATCAGTATGATACCTTGGTGAGTAATCGTTTTTATAAAGGAGCCGAGGCAGTACAGGAAGTGATGGTTCATATTATGCAGGAGGATCCGGGGGCGTTTTCTGAAAAAGTCCTGAATTGTTTAAGAATGGCGGAGCCGGAGTTTTTCAGAGCTACGGAGATGGAATTTTCTTTTGTGGACGGCGGTCAGGCGCCTTAGGGAACACAAGGAGGAATACATAAATTTAAAGATGGAGAATGGAATGAAGGAAAAAGGTACAATTTTAGTAGTAGATGACATTGAGATTAACCGGCTTATATTGTCTCAGATATTTGAAGAAGATTATCATATTATGGAGGCGGCGGATGGCGGCCAGGCGATGGAGATCATCAACAGCAGAGAGGACATTACAGCGCTTCTTTTGGATCTGCTGATGCCGAATATGAACGGACTGGATGTTTTGAAAGAATTAAATAAAAACGACAGGATTAAGAATCTTCCGGTATTTTTGATTACGGCGGCGGAGAGTGAAGAGATGTTAATGGAGGGATATGACTTAGGAGCCATTGATATTATACGAAAGCCTTTTATCCCCCAATTTTTAAAGCATCGAATCAATGATATAGTGGAATTATATCGTCATCGGAATGAATTGCAGGAAGTAGTTGCGGAGCAGGTGGAACGTTTAAGCAGATTAAACCAGTCTATGATTGAGACGCTGGCTACGGCTATTGAATTCAGGGACTGTGAGTCCGGAGAGCATGTAAAGCGGATTTGCGGTTTAACCAGAGTTTTAATGAACAAGGTCAGTGATACATACCCTCAGTACCGCTTGCCAAATTCCCAGATTGAAAAAATTGTTACTGCTTCGATTCTTCATGATGTGGGAAAAATTTCTATTCCGGACGCTATTTTGAATAAGCCGGGAAGGCTTACGGATGATGAATTTGAGGTAATGAAAAAGCACACCTTGAAGGGATGCGAGCTTCTTCAGAATATCCCCAATAGTATGGATGAAGATATTTACAATTACAGTTATGATATTTGCAGGCATCACCATGAACGATGGGATGGAAGAGGATATCCGGACGGCCTGGCGGGCGATCAGATTTCCATTTGGGCCCAGGTGGTGGCTGTGGCTGATGTTTATGATGCTCTGACGTCAGAGCGGGTATATAAGAAAGCATTTACCCATGAGAAAGCGATTGATATGATTGTCCGTGGAGAATGCGGTACCTTTAACCCGAAGCTTATAAAATCGTTTCAGGAAGTAATGAACAGATAAGCAGAGAGGCAGGAAAAGAGTGAGAAAAAATATCATCAAATTTTTAAGAAACAGCTTTGTCAGCATGGCGGGTATCAGCGTGGCTGTTTTTGTAGGTCTTGCTATGATTATGACATGGAAGACCAGAGATTCCATCAAAGACGTCAGCAGCATTTATATGGAAGAGCTGAATGTTCAGCTGCAGCAGAAGTTCAGTACCGTAGTAAATCTAAGGCTGACCCAGATTGAAGGGATTATTATGCGCACAGTTGCTTTTTCAGATGAAAAAGAGCGGATGGAGCAGCTGAAAAATAATATGGATACCACGGATTTCATCAGCCTTGGGTTTTATACAAAGGAGTTCGGGGTTACTATTTTCAACGGGGAACCGGTGGAGCTTATTGAGGATGAGAACTTTTCAGCGAGCCTGTCAGAGGATGGAAATATGATTGCTCACGGAACCGCGGCGGATGGAGAAAAAGTCTTGATTTTGGGAAAATCCGCTGAATATCCTATGGAGGATGGGAAAAGCAGCGAGGCACTGGTGGCGGTCCTTCCAATGGAGTACTTGAATGAAGCGCTGTTTCTGGAAGTGGAAGGGGCGATGGTATACACTCATATTATAGACCAGAGAGGAGATTTTGTAATCCGCAATGGAGGAGCTTTCCGAAGGAGCTACTTTGAACGGATCCGTAATGAAGTTGTTTCCAGTAACGGCCATGATGTGGAAAAAAGCATTCAAGACCTGCAGGAGGCTATGAAGGCGGGAGAAGATTACTCGGCTACGTTTAAGCTGCGGGGCGGGGAAACACGGCAGGTTTACTGTTCCAAGTTATCCGGAAAGTCTACCTGGTATCTGGTATCCATTATGCCCAGCGGAGCCCTGGATGCGTCTATTGCAAAGCTGGACGTTGTGCGTATTGGAATTATGGTAGGTTCCGGAATGATTATTTTGGCGGTAATGATTGTGATATTTATACTGTATTACCGGATGACTTGCCGGCAGATGAAAGAACTGGAACATGCTATTGAGGAGGCGGTTCGTGCAGATCAGGCAAAAAGCGAGTTTCTTTCCAGTATGAGCCATGATATCCGGACTCCCATGAATGCCATTGTGGGAATGACGGAGATTGCCATCCGAAATATTCAGGATTCAGCCCGGGTGGAGGACTGTCTGCATAAAGTAAAATTGTCCAGCAAGCATTTGCTGGGATTGATTAATGATGTATTGGATATGTCCAAGATTGAGAGCGGAAAAATGACCTTGAATCTTGCGCCGGTGTCTATCAAAGACGTTATGTATGATCTTGTGAATATTATGCAGCCTCAGGTTGCGGCCAGGGATCAGTATTTTGACATTTTCATTCAAAAGATTCAAGTAGAAGAGATTCGCTGCGACAGTGTGCGCTTAAACCAGGTGCTTCTAAATTTGCTGTCTAATGCGGTGAAATTTACGCCTCAAGAGGGTAGAATAGATGTTCATGTCTATCAGGAGGAGTCTCCTTTGGGAGAACATTATGTACGTACTTTTTTTGTGGTACAGGATACTGGAATCGGAATGTCCAAGGAGTTCCAGGAGAAAATATGGGATACCTTTTCCAGAGAGGATACGGATAAGGTGCAGCGTATTACCGGAACCGGCCTTGGAATGGCAATTACAAAAAGCATCGTAACCCTTATGGGAGGTTCCATTGAGCTGGAAAGCGCACCTGGCCAGGGGAGCCGGTTCCAGATTACCCTGGATTTTGAAAAAGCCGATGTGGCGGAAGAAGAGATGAAGCTGCCGCCCTGGAATATCCTTGTGGTGGATGATAATGAGATGCTTTGCTCCAGCGCTGCGGCTAATTTGGAGGAGCTTGGAGCTCATGCAGAGTGGACGCTTGAGGGTAAGGAAGCAATTCAGATGATAGAGGAACGCTGGAAGCGGGGAGAGAGCTATCAGTTTGTTCTGATTGACTGGAAAATGCCTGGTATGAACGGGATTGAGACAATCAGGCAGATTCGCGCGAATGTAGGCGGCGACGTTCCAGTGTTTTTGATTTCGGCTTATGATTGGACGGATATTGAAGAGGAAGTTAATGTTTCCGTAGAAGGATTTATTTCTAAGCCCTTGTTTAAATCTACGCTGTATGACCGTCTAAGCCAGTATATTGAAGGAGCGGAGAAAGAGGCGGAGACAAAAAGCAGCGGAGAAGCCGATTTTTCCGGAAAGCATGTGTTGGTAGCGGAGGATATTGATTTAAATTGGGAGGTGGCGGAGACCATCTTATCTATGAGCGGACTGGATTTGGTGCGGGCAGTCAACGGAAAAGAATGTGTGGAGAAGTTTAAAGCCTCGGCTCTGGGGTATTACGATGCAATTTTAATGGATATCCGTATGCCTGTGATGAATGGGTATGACGCTACCATAGCCATCCGGGAACTGGAGCGGCCAGACAGTAATCTTCCAATTATCGCCATGACGGCGGATGCGTTTTCGGATGATGCAAGACACTGTCTGGAATGCGGGATGAACGCTCATATTGCCAAGCCCATTGACTTAGTGGAATGTAATCGTATTTTGTCGGAATACTTAAAATAAGAAAAGGAGAAAAGATATGGAGAAACCAGTATTAGTAATTATGGCGGCAGGAATGGGCAGCCGCTATGGAGGTTTAAAGCAGATTGATCCCATTGACCAGCAGGGGCATATTATTGTGGATTTTTCTATTTATGACGCCCTGTTGGCCGGCTTTGAAGAAGTGGTTTTTATTATTAAGAGACAGAATGAAGCAGATTTCCGGGAGCGGATTGGAGACAGGATTCAAAAGTATATCAAGGTAACTTATATATATCAGGATCTTGTACTTCCGGAAGGATTTTCAGTGCCGGAACAAAGAGTAAAACCCTTTGGAACCGGCCATGCGATCTTAGGGTGCCTTGGGACGGTAAAGGGGCCTTTTGCCGTGATCAATGCGGATGATTTTTATGGAAGAAGCGCCTTTGCTTCTATTTATGAATATTTGTGCACCCATCCGGATGATGAGAAATATCGCTATGCCATGGTAGGTTATATCCTGGAAAATACTCTGACGGAACATGGCCATGTGGCTCGGGGAATTTGTGAGACGGACAGCCAGGGACGTTTGCTTGCGATTACAGAGCGGACGCATATTGAAAAAAGAGAAAATGGGGCCTCCTATACAGAAGACGACGGGGCTACTTGGCATGACCTTCCAAAGGGGTGTACCGTTTCTATGAATATGTGGGGATTTACACAGAGTATTTTAGAAGAATTAAAGGTGCAGTTTCCCCAGTTTTTGCGGGAAAACTTAGAAAAGAATCCCTTGAAATGTGAGTTCTATATTCCGGG
This sequence comes from uncultured Lachnospiraceae bacterium, assembly GCA_946549035.1. GTDB lineage: Bacteria > Bacillota > Clostridia > Lachnospirales > Lachnospiraceae > 14-2. Next base: position 10,292 of record CAMNQH010000052.1, read on the forward strand.
GGCGGTAGGGCAGCTTTTGGAAGAGGAAAAAGCAGTGGTGGAGGTGCTTCCTTCTTCGGACCGCTGGTATGGGGTTACGTACCATGAAGACAAGCAAATGGTGGTAGACGCCATTGCAGATATGACTAAGAGAGGAATTTATCCGGAGAAATTGTGGAGGTAAAGGTATGGATTTGCGGGAATGTATTGGGAAATTTGCAATAGAGGGGACCGTTGGGGAGATTAAAGAATATGGCAGCGGCCATATCAACGCTACGTATTTGGTGGAAGCAGAGTCAAAGGGGAATCCAAAGAAGTATATTTTTCAGAGAATTAACACGGAGATTTTTCAAAACGTAGATCATCTGATGGAAAATATTAGGAATGTCACCACATATTTGCGGAATCGGATTGCCAAACGAGGCGGCGATCCAGACAGAGAGACGCTTACCGTGATTCCTACAAAGGATGGGGGAAGTTATTACAGGGATGCAAATGGATGCTTTCGTATGTATCAGTTTATTTCAGACGCTTCTTGCTTTGACGCAGTGGACAAGCCGGAGGATTTTTATGAAAGCGGAGTGGCTTTTGGTAATTTTCAGGCGGATCTTTCAGCATTTCCGGCAGAAACATTGCATGAAACAATTCCGGATTTTCATAATACGGGAAAGCGGTTTGAGACGTTTTGCAAAGTACTGAAAGAAGATCCCTTGGGCCGGGCGGCTCTGGCCGGGCCGGAGATTGCATTTGTGCTGGAGCGGGAGTCTCAGATGAGAATTCTCACCGATTTGCTGCAAAAGGGAGAACTTCCTTTGCGGGTGACCCACAACGATACAAAGTTAAATAATATCATGATGGATAATAGGACAGGAAAAGGAATTTGTATCATTGACCTGGATACGGTGATGCCGGGACTGTCACTGTATGATTTTGGGGACGCCATTCGATTTGGAGCCAATACCGGGGCTGAGGACGAGACGGATTTAAAGAAAGTATCATTGAATCTGGAGCTTTTTGAATGTTATACAAAGGGATATTTAAAAGGATGCCAGGGGAGTCTTACAGAATTGGAATGCCGTATGCTTCCTATGGGTGCAAAGATGATGACATTGGAATGTGGAATGCGCTTTTTGGCGGATTATCTTGCAGGAGATGTTTATTTTAAAATTCATCGGAAGGATCACAATTTAGACCGTTGCCGCAGCCAGTTTGCATTGGTAGCAGATATGGAGAAGCATTGGTCAAAGATGGAGGACGTGGTTCAAAAATATATGGCATAAAAGGATGTTTATGGCGGGAGTGCATTGAGGGCAGAGGGGGAAGGCTGTCAATGCATTCCCGTCTTAGGACGGCCTTCGTCGTACTGCCATATAAATATATAGTGGCCTCCAATAAATGAGGGGTTAGGGCAGCTGAAGTGTGGAGGAGGTCCCTTTACATGCTTTGCGGTAGGCGGAGGCGGTAACGCCGCAGCTTTTCCGGAAGCACTGGGCGAAGTAGCTCTGGGAGGAAAAGCCGGAGGATTGGGCGACTTCAGTAATACTGTAATCTGTATTCGCCAGGAGTTCTTTGCTTGCCTGGATCCTGGTCTGGCACAGATAGTTGATAGGGGAACAGCCGCAATGCATGGTAAATGCGTGAACCATGTAATATTTGTTTAAGTGGGAGAATTCTGCAAGGGTGTCCAGGGTGATGTCATGCATATAATTAGATTCAATATATCGTTTTATTTTAAAACATTCTTTACTGATCTGGGAAGAGGGAGCTACTTCAAATGCAAAATTTGTTCTGCGTATGAGTTTGATAATCAATACTTCCAGAAGATTCTGGCAGATGGTTTCATAATCCCGGTTCTTTTCTGTCATTTCTTGTAACATTGCCGTCATATAAAACAGCAAGTCTTTTTGTTCTTTTTGACAACCGAAAATAATATGTTCTTTTTTTCCCTCAAATGAAAAAATCAAGCCTTCCACGCCAATGGTTACATATTCCAGGGGCATATCCCGGGAAGAGCGCTCTGTATGAGAGACATTGGCGTTGACAATCACAAAATCATCTTCCTGAATAGAATACGTCTCTTCTTCTATAAGAAAACTGCCCCGGCCGCTTTTGACGTAGAATAATTCGGAAAAGGGGTGGGTATGGGGCAGACTCTTCCAGTCGTTTTCGTATTTGGAATGAGAAATGTATAAAAATTTGCCTGGAACTGCCTGAGTGCCGGCATGTTCCAGTGGATATCTTGAAGTACCCATGAAATCACCTCCGATGGAAAATTTTATAAGGTATAAAAAAAGAGGAAAAAGGATATACAATCTCTTTTGAAATAAGTCAAAAATATTATGTATAAAATGCACAAAACCGTAAAACAATATAAGAATAAATTGGCAAATAGCTGATTCTCTTGTTCGGAAGGCTGTGGATGTTCGTGTAACTATATAATAACATGGGAGCTAAGAGAAAGCAAGATATATAAAAAATCAAGCAATATCTGAATTGTATAATGGCATATTTATGTTATACTGGTTATACCAAACATAATAGAGCAATTCCAAAAGGGAGGTATTTGCTATGAAATTGAAGCGAGTGTTATGCGTATTGATGGCATCTGTAATGGTTATCGGTACGGCAGCCTGCGGAGGCGGCGATTCAAAAGACAAGGACAGTAGCGGTACAGAAGGTACAGAAGGAACCGATCAGAATGAAACGGACGGCGCTGCTGAGAATGAAGGCGATGCAGGGGAAGACGCAGGCGACGATGCAGGAGCTCCGGAAGAAGATACTGCCGGAGACGATGCAAGTGCTGACGACGGTCCCGCTGATTTGACTGTTGCGGCAGTTGAGACCGCTTACGGCGCAGATATGTGGAAAGAAATCTGTGCGGCTTTTGAGGAATCTCATGGAATCAAGATTGACCTGACCGTGGACAAGAAACTGGAAGACGTAATTACTTCTGAAATGAAGTCCGGCGTATTTCCGGATGTCATCCTTAGAGCAGTAGGAGCTGAGTCTGGATTAACAGAGACTTTTGTAAAGGACAACAATCTGGTAGATTTGACAGACGTGCTGTCTATGACGGTACCGGGGGAGAGCACTACGGTAGGAGATAAGATTCTTCCTGGTTTTGTGGAGAACTCCATTGCCAATCCTTACGGAGACGGCAAGACTTATTTGATGCCGATGTTCTATTCACCCTGCGGATTGTTCTATAACCAGGGCCTGTTTACTGAGAAGGGCTGGGAAGTTCCTCAGACATGGGATCAGATGTGGGAGTTAGGCGAGAAGGCAAAAGCAGAGGGTATTGCATTATTTACATATCCTACCGCTGGTTACTTTGACGCGTTCCTGTATGCATTGATGCATGAGAGCATGGGCAACGATATGTTCCAGGAAGCGCTGCGTTACGGCGAAGGCGTTTGGGATACACCGGAAGCACAGACCGTATTTGATATTATCGAGAAGCTTGCTTCTTATACAGAATCTACGACACCGGCCAATGCCAATGATAATGATTTCCAGAAGAACCAGCAGTTAGTGTTAGACAACAAAGCGTTGTTTATGCCTAACGGTAACTGGGTAATCGGCGAGATGGCAGAAGCGCCCAGAGCAGAAGGCTTTGAGTGGGGCTTTACAGCACTTCCAGCAATTACAGAAGGCGGCGAGAGAGCATCTTATTCCTTCTTTGAGCAGATTTGGATGCCGGCAGGCGCAGAGCATCAGGATCTTGGAAAAGAATTTATTGCATTCCTGTATTCTGACCAAGCAGCAGAAATCTTTGCAAAGAGCGGCGCAGTTCAGCCTATTCAGGGTATGACAGATAAGTTAGAAGGCGACAATAAACTTTACTATTCTATTTATGACACAGGCGCGGTTGCAGTTATGGATGCATTCGCAACAACGGATCCGGTAGAAGGAATTACCACACGTTCTACGTTCCAGGATCCTGTGAATTCTCTGGTAACCGGAGATAAGACAAAAGAAGATTGGATTAACCAGATCAAATCTGACTGTGAACAATTAAGAGCAGCTTTAAAAGAATAATATATTGTGGAGCTGTAAAGGTGAATGGTGGTCGGTGAGCTTTGCTCGCCGGCCATTTTTTCCTCTAATGGAGATGAGAGCATGAAAAAGAAAAGAAGAGGCGGTTTTATCGTTGCATGTGTAGCGCCGGCAGTCATATTGTTTATTATTTTTATGATTATCCCCACGATTGATGTATTTCGTATGTCATTGTATAAATGGGGCGGTTATACGGCGAATAAAACGTTTGTGGGGCTTGAGAATTTTAAGAAGCTTTCCCAGAACCCGAAGTTTTATCAGGCGTTTCAGAACAGTATTTTGCTGATTGTGATTGTAACCTTGGTTACTTTTTGCCTGGCGTTGATTTTTGCAGCAATTCTTTCCAGGGAAAAAATCAAGGGGCAGAATTTTTTCCGTATTGTATTTTATATTCCAAATATCCTTTCTGTTGTTGTAATCAGCGCTATTTTTTCCGCTATTTATGATCCCAATCAGGGGTTGCTGAATAGCTTTTTAAGTCTTTTTCGAGGAGGAAGCGACCCGATTCTCTGGCTGGGAAAACCAAAGCTGGTTATTTACAGTGTCGCCATTGCCATGATCTGGCAGGCGGTAGGATATTATATGGTCATGTATATGGCCAGTATGGCGAATGTTCCAGAGAGCTTGTATGAATCTGCATCTTTGGAGGGGGCAGGAAGGCTTACACAGTTCTTTTCCATTACCCTTCCTCTTGTTTGGACCAATATTCGTACAACCTTGACATTTTTCATTATCAGTACCATTAACATGAGTTTCCTTATGGTGAAGGCCATGACTAACGGGGGACCGGACGGGGCTTCCAATGTATTCTTAAGCTATATGTATCAGGAAGCTTACACGAATTCTTCTTATGGTTATGGTATGGCCATTGGTGTGGCTGTGTTTGTATTTTCCTTTGCGCTGGCAGGTATTTTGAACGCCGTAACGAAACGGGATGAGATTGAATTTTAGGAGGAAGGGAAATGAAAAAAGAAAAACAACAATTTGGTGCCAGTCCTAAAATTGCAAAGGTGTTCATCTATCTGATACTGGCGCTGTTGGCGATTACAATATTAGTTCCGGTGGCATGGGTGTTTGTTGCTTCTATCAAGGAAAACTCTGAATTCTACAGAAATCCCTGGGCACTGCCTCAAGGATTCCATTTTCAGAATTTTGTTGACGCATGGCAGACGGCAAGTATGGGAGACTATATGCTAAAGTCGGTTCTGGTTACGGCGCTTGCGTTATTTTTGCTGGTGATCATTGCTCTTCCGGCAGCGTATGTATTGGCGCGGTTTCGGTTTAAAAGCAGAGCCATTTGGAATACCTTATTTATGGCGGGACTGTTTATCAATGTGAATTATATTGTAGTTCCGATTTTCTTAATGCTGAATAATGGGGATATGTTTTTGCGAAAAGCCACGGGGCATCCGTTCTTTTTGAATAATATATTTATTTTGGCGTTGGTATATGCGGCTACGGCCCTTCCCTTTACGGTTTATCTTTTGTCAGGTTATTTTAAATCTTTGGCAAAGGATTATGAGGAAGCTGCTTACGTGGACGGAGCAGGGTATTTTTATACTATGGTCCGAGTGATTATCCCTATGGCTAAGCCTAGCGTGGTAACGGTAATTTTATTTAACTTTCTGGCGTTCTGGAATGAGTATATTATTTCCATGACATTGCTGACGAAGCCGGAGTTAAAGACGCTTCCGGTGGGCCTGATGAACTTAATGGCGGCTCAGAAGTCTGCGGTGCAGTACGGCCAGCTGTATGCCGGCCTTGTGATTGTCATGCTGCCTACATTGATTTTGTATATGTGTGTGCAGAAGAAGCTGACGCAAGGTATGACCCTTGGCGGGCTGAAAGGCTAGGAGGGATGAGATGAGCGAATTTGCAAAAAAACTAGTAACCGCTGTTGTCGTTCTTATTGTGTTTGTAGTATGTGTGGCTCTTGTGGTAATCGGTCAGCGCAATATCGGGGCAACGGGTCTTTTGACACAGCTGATTGGCGTTGCAGGCTTGATTATCTTGTTGTGGATTTATAACAGACAATATAAATAGGATTGCGAGGAGTTAAGACATGAATCAAAATGGACGTGTGACAATACCTACGGATATGGATGTGATTGAAGATACCATACAAGTGTCAAAAAGATGGGGCGCAGATGCTGTGCGGGATTGTGACGGAACAGACTTTCCGACGGAATTAAAGGATATTGGGTTAAAAGTATACGCCACTTATTATACTACCAGAAAAGATAACGCATGGGCTAAGGCCAACCCGGAGGAAATTCAGCAGATGTATCTGATGACTCCTGCATGCACGGCTTCGGGAGAAGAATTGCGGATATCTTTGATGCGCGGCTTGTACAAGGATATGTTAAAGCCCAACACCCGGGACGATATTACCCGTTGGTGGGAAGTGATTGACAGAAGCACCGGTCAGGCGGTGCCTGCCAAAGATTGGAAGTATGAAGAGGAGACAGGAGAGGTTGTTATCAAAAGCTGTCCTTTCCATGATTATACAGTGAGTTTTCTTGCTTATATCATGTGGGATCCGGTTCATATGTACAATGCGGTTGTCAATGACTGGAAGGATGTGGAACGGCAGATTACCTTTGATGTAAGGCAGCCTAAGACGCATGCGTATACGATGGAACGTCTGCGAACTTTTATTCAGGAGCACCCTTATGTAAATGTGCTTCGCTTTACTACATTTTTCCACCAGTTTACTCTGGTGTTTGACGAGATGGCCAGGGAAAAGTATGTGGATTGGTATGGCTATTCTGCATCGGTAAGTCCTTATATTTTAGAGCAGTTTGAGCGGGAAATGGGATACCCGTTCCGTCCGGAATATATTATTGATCAGGGATATTATAACAACCAGTACCGGATTCCTTCCAAAGAATTTCAGGATTTTCAGGCTTTCCAGAGACGGGAGGTTATGAAGATTGTAAAGGAAATGGTGAATATTACCCATGAGTGCGGCAAGGAAGCAATGATGTTTTTGGGGGATCATTGGATTGGAACGGAGCCGTTTATGGAGGAATTCAAGGAAGCGGGTCTGGATGCTGTAGTGGGCAGTGTGGGAAATGGATCTACCCTGCGTCTGATTAGTGATATTGAAGGGGTACGGTATACGGAAGGCAGGCTGCTGCCATACTTTTTCCCGGATACCTTCCATGAGGGAGGCGATCCGGTAAAGGAAGCAAAGATAAACTGGGTAACTGCCCGGCGGGCGATTCTCAGGAAGCCCATCGACCGGATTGGATATGGGGGATATCTGAAACTGGCGCTGGAGTTTCCAGAGTTTGTAGCGTATGTGGAATCTGTCTGTAAGGAGTTTCGGGAACTGTATGACAATATGAAAGGATGCGTTCCTTATTGTGTGAAAAAGGTTGCCGTATTGAATTGCTGGGGTAAGATGCGGGCCTGGGGTTGCCATATGGTGCATCATGCGATTTACTTTAAACAGAACTATTCTTATGCAGGAGTAATTGAGGCTCTTTCCGGCGCGCCTTTTGACGTCCATTTTATTAGCTTCCAGGATATAAAAGAAAATCCTGATTTATTAAAGGAATTTGATGTGCTGTTGAACATTGGGGATGGAGATACGGCGCATACCGGAGGCGAATGGTGGTGCGATCCGGTGATATCTTCTGCGGTAAAACAATTTGTCTATGAAGGCGGCGGAATTATCGGGGTTGGGGAACCCACCGCGCATCAGGCCAACGGCCGTTTCTTCCAGCTGGCCAATGTGTTTGGCGTGGAGAAGGAGCAAGGCTTTACCTTGGGATATGATAAATATAACTGGGAGAGCCATAGCCATTTTATTACAGAGGATGCAGACGGGGAAATTGATTTTGGAGAAGGTAAGAAAAATATTTATGCTTTAGAAGGTACCGAGATTCTTGTGGAGAAGGAGAAGGAGGTACAGCTGGCGGTGCATGAGTTTGGAAATGGTCGTGCAGTATATATCAGCGGGCTGCCTTATAGTTTTGCCAACAGCAGACTGCTGTATCGGGCGATTCTGTGGAGCGCAGGAGATGAAGAACGGCTGCATCAGTGGTTTTCCAGCAATTACAATGTGGAAGTCCATGCATATTTGGCCAATGGAAAATACTGTGTGGTAAATAATACCTATGAGCCTCAAAGCACAGTGGTTTATACTGGAGACGGGAAGAGCTATTCCCTGGATCTGGAAGCAAATCAGATTATCTGGTATGAGATTTAAGGGATAAGCATAAAAGGGATACAGCTCGCGTTTTGTAACGTGGGCTGTATTACTATATAGTTCTGGGAGGATAGTTGACAGTATTTTACAATTGTGTATAATAGGAAAGGAAAAAAGACATTTTTAAAAGGAGAAGCAGTTATGAGCAAAGTGAGAACCAGGTATGCGCCAAGTCCCACTGGGAAGATGCATGTGGGAAACCTTCGGTCGGCATTGTATGAATTTCTCATCGCAAAGCATGCGGGAGGGGATTTCATGCTTCGTATTGAGGACACGGACCAGGAGCGGTTCGTGGAGGGCGCAACCGAGATTATATACCGCACCATGGCAAAAGCCGGGCTGGTCCATGATGAGGGCCCGGATAAGGACGGCGGATACGGCCCTTATGTCCAAAGTGAGCGTATGAAGACCGGTATTTATTTGGAATACGCCAAGGAGTTGGTGGAGAAAGGGGAAGCTTATTATTGCTTTTGTGATAAAGAGCGTCTTTCTTCTTTGAAAAGCGAGGTGGTGGAAGGAAAAGAAATTACCGTTTACGATAAGCACTGTCTGTCCCTGACCAAGGAAGAGGTAGAGGCAAATCTGGCGGCAGGTATGCCTTATGTAATTCGCCAGAACAATCCCATGGAAGGAACTACTACCTTTCACGATGAGCTGTATGGGGACATTACGGTGCCGAATTCGGAATTGGACGATATGATTTTGATTAAGTCCGACGGATATCCCACCTATAATTTTGCAAATGTGGTGGATGACCATACCATGCATATTACCCATGTGGTGCGGGGAAATGAATAT
>CAMNQH010000053.1 GCA_946549035.1 uncultured Lachnospiraceae bacterium
AATAGTATTCCATTTGCCTTGGGAGAGTAAATATAAATTTAAGCGTCAGTGCTGGATATGGCGGAAGATGCTTTACACGGTATCGTTAATTCGTTATAATATTATAAAGAAGGCATAGAGATTGTGCAGCAGTGGCTGTCAGGGGTGTCAGCGGCAAAATTCTTGGAGGAACTATATGGAAACCGTACCGGGGAAGAGATTGGCGAATGTAGAAAAAACGGAAATAAGGTGGAGTGTAAAAGATTCTGTATTTTGCGATTTGTTTGAGAACCGAAAATATGTGCTACAGTTATACAAGGCCATACATCCTGAAGATTGTGAAGTGAGAGAGGAAGATATCAAAGATGTGACTATTAATAATGTATTTACAGATCAAGAGTATAATGACCTGGGAATGATAGTACGGGGAAAACTGCTGTTAATGTTGGAGTGCCAGTCGAGTTGGTCTATGAACATTATCGTACGGCTTTTGCTTTATCTGGCCCATACTTGGCATGAATATATAGAAACGACGAAACAGAATCGATATGGGAGCAGGAAGCTAAAACTGCCTCAGACAGAGTTATATGTGATATACACCGGAAGTCGAAAAGCCAGGCCGGAATGGATTTATCTTTCGGAAGAGTTTTTTGAAGGGAAAAAAGAATTTTTGGAGGTAAAGGTAAAGGTCTTGTATGGGAGTGGAGGAAACAAGGATATTATTAGCCAATATGCAGATTTCACAAAAGTATATCATGAACAGATAAAAAAGAATGGAAGGACACGGGAAGCAGTACTGGAAACCATACGGATATGTAAGGATCAAGATGTATTAAAAGAATATTTGTCAGAACGGGAAAAGGAGGTAATCCATATCATGATGGCATTATTTGATCAACAAAGGGCAGTGGAGCAGTTTGGCTATGAGAAAAAAGAAGAGGGAAAGATAGAAGGAAAGATAGAAGGAAAGATAGAAGGAAAGATAGAAGGAAAAAGAGAGACTGCTTTATCGTTATACGAGATGGGAATGCCGATAGAAATGATTGCAAAGGCAGTGAAGGAAGGCATAGAGATTGTGCAGCAGTGGCTGTCAGGGGTGTCAGCGGCAAAGCCTTAGAATGGCTGTGTTGCAAGTAGTTTAGAAAAAACAAGAACTTATACCAGCTTCAGAATTATTAAATAAATATTCTTGTCATGGAAATCAAGCACAAGATATTATAACTCACATGATGCTATGGACCAATCATAGCATCATGTGAGTTTTCTATTAAACACTTTTATAGTACCATAGAGTTCCTTCCACTCTAAACGTATACAGAAGACTGCGAAACTCAAAACGTAGATGAATATATTGTCAGAATATTCCCCTCCCCAGCTTTGACTTCCGCCCCCATAAACGTACAGTTCCGCTAAATATAAACGAGCCTTTGTCCATACCAACAGCAAGAGAATACAGTGGAAAAACCATTCCAAGTGTGATATGATGGTAGCATTATGAAGAAATGAGAGGCTAAATTATGAAGAATGATTTATGTTCCCTAGGACCTATTACCATTCATTCTTATGGACTGATGATTGCCCTGGGGTTTGTATTGTGTGTGATTATGGGAATGTACCGGGCCAGGAAGCGGAATTTGGAGCCGGAAGCAATTTTGGATATTGCTCTTCTAGGCATTGTTTTTGGATTTGCCGGTGCAAAGCTTTTGTATCTTGTGGTGGAGTTTCCGGCGCTGTTGAAACATCCAGGGCAAGTTCTGGGTTCCGAGGGATTTGTGGTGTACGGCGGTATTATTGCCGGAGTTTGCTCTGCAATGGTGTATTGCTATAGGAAAAAACTGGTGTTTTTAGATTACTTTGATTTGGCGGCTCCTTCCATTGCTTTAGCACAGGGATTTGGAAGAATCGGATGCTTTTTGGCAGGATGCTGCTACGGGCAAAAGACCGACGCCTGGTTTGGGGTGGTATTCCCTCAGAATCCCTTTGCCCCATCCGGCGTGAAGCTGATACCGACTCAATTATTTTCCTCAGCCGGGGATTTTCTGATTATGGCGGTTTTGCTTATTCTTTCAAAGAAAGTAAAACAACGGGGAGATATTGGGGCATGGTATATGCTGTTGTATGGCGTGGGACGATTTATCATTGAGTTTTTCCGCTGGGATGACAGAGGAGCCGTTGGCGCCTTATCCACCTCCCAGCTGATCTCCATATTTATTGTAGCCGGGGCGTTTCTTTTGTTTATAAGAAACAGAGCGAATCGACAGCATGAGTAAGCGTTTGGAAGTAGGCTTTCCCATTCGCTTGTATGACGCGACGAGTGGGTCAGGAAAGAGGAGATTATGCAAAAGATAGGATATATTGCAGGGATATTGAGCTTGTTTTATTTTATTACTTATGGGATACTGGCAGGGCTGACCAATGCATTTACATTTTTCTGGCTGCTGCTGGGAATCTTTTGTGTGGCGGTTGCTTTTAAGTATTCCAGCCTGAAAAAATGGCTGCTGAGATTGCCCACGGGGGCGTTGTGGTGCCTGATGGGGATTGGTCTATGCTGTATCTTGATTTTTTGTGCAGCGGAGTGTGCAGTTATTGGTTACGGTGCAAAAGCGCCGAAAGCAGATGCAGATTATGTGATTGTGCTGGGAGGCCAGGTACGAGGCAGTACGCCCTCCTACAATCTTAAAATGCGTCTGGACGCCGCCTATGAGTATTTGAAAAATAATTCCAGAACCAAAGTGGTTCTTTCCGGCGGACAAGGCAGCGGGGAGGATATCTCCGAGGCCCAGGCGATGAAAGAATATCTGGAAGCGAAAGGAATTCAAAAAGAGCGGATGATTCTGGAGGATCAGTCTACGAATACGGAGGAAAATTTCCGTTTCACCAAGGAGAAGCTCCAGGCGTCCCTGCACACGGAGGGAACAAAAGAAAACGAGTGGGAAGCCCTTCGGTTTGTGGTGGTTACCAATCGCTTTCATATCTTTCGCAGCATTGGGATTGCGAAAAAACAGGGGTTTGCACATGTGGAAGGGCTGGGGTCTTCCACCCAATGGTATACGGTTCCCAATCTCTATGTACGGGAAGCCTTTGCAGTGATAAAATATGTCCTGTGCGGACAAATGTAAGGAGGAGGAACATCATGCAGTATTATCTGGCTCCCATGGAGGGTATTACCGGATATGTTTTCCGAAGAGCCCATCAGGAGTTGTTTGAACCTCTGGATAAATATGTTACCCCGTTTCTGGCGCCAAATCAGAATCGGTGTATGAATACCAGAGAGAAAAAGGATGTGCTGCCGGAGCATAATACAGGGGGAATGACGGTGCCCCAGATTTTGACCAATCAGGCAGAGGTATTTCTTAATACCTGCCGGGAATTAAAAAAGATGGGTTATCAGGAGATAAATCTGAATCTGGGATGCCCTTCGGGGACTGTAACGGCAAAAGGGCGGGGAGCCGGATTTTTAGCTTTCCCACAAAAGTTAGATGGATTTTTGGAGCAGGTGTTTGCAGGGACGGATTGTAAGATTTCGATTAAGACACGGTTAGGTATCCAAGAACCAGAGGAATTTTTTACCATACTGGAGATATTTAACCGCTATCCCTTGGAGGAATTGATCATTCATCCCAGAGTGCAGAAGGATTTTTATAAAAATAAGCCCAACTGGGAAGTATTTAGAGAAGCAGTAAAAAGGAGCCGCCATCCTGTCTGCTATAACGGCGATCTATTTACGTTAGAGGATTTGCAGTTATTTCAGGAAGCATTTCCCCAGGTGAATCGGGTGATGCTGGGCAGAGGGATGGTGGTGAACCCGGGATTTTTAAATCTTCTGCCTGAGAGGGGAGGGGATGGAAAAACCTTGGATCAAAAAAGACTTTGGGCGTTTCATGACAGATTGCTTTCGGATTATGGAAAAGATTTGTCAGGAGATAAAAATCTGCTGTTTAAAATGAAAGAGCTGTGGTTTTATCTGATACGTTTGTTTCCTGACAGTGAAAAAGAAGCAAAAAAGATTCGGAAGGTTCAAAGGTTATCAGAATATTGCCAGATCGTGCATCATTTGTTTTCAGAAAAGGAACTGGAAGTTCCAACACATATCTGCTTTTGAAAGGAGCGTATACATAGATGAAACAAGGAAAAAATATGCATACATTGGCGGTGGCAGCGCTGTTTGTATCCGCCCTTTTCTGGGCGTCGGGGTATCTGTTTGTGAAACAGGCAATCGAAGAATTGTCCCCTTATTATTTGCTGGCATTCCGGTATATATTGGCGACATTTTTGATGCTGTTCATCGCTTTACCACGGCTGAAGTATATGTCAAAGGAGTTATTAAAGAGCGGGATCTTTATGGGAACGGCATTGTTTCTGGAATTTTTGACGTATACCATAGGGCTGCAGTATACGACGGTTTCAAGGGTTTCCTTTCTTGTGGCGGGCTATATTATCATTCTTCCCCTCGTCTATTTGCTGATACGAAGGAAAGCGCCCAAGAAACAGGAGCTGTTAGCAGCAGCAGTGTGCATGGCGGGGATTGCCTGTATCCTGGCGGGAGGAGAAGGCGGCATGAATAAAGGAGATTTGTTCTCCATTTTTTGCGCCATATCTTATGCATTCCATATCGTCCTTGGGGGAAAATATGCCAAGGAGCATGACGGTATCCTGCTGAACCTGCTGCAGATTGGTACAACGGCAGTCTTATCCGGGGGGACGGCTCTTCTGTTTGGGACGCCCCCAGAGACAGTGACGATGGGGCAGGCAGGCTCTATTTTATATTTGGCTTTAGGAGGCACTATTTTGCCTTATTTATTGTGTTTGTTTGGACAGAAATATGTAAGTACCACGACCAGCGGTATCGTTTTATCCTTTGAGAGCGTGTTTGCTACAATGATGTCTATGATATTTTTAGATGAGGCCATTAGTTTGCAATTTGCAATCGGGGGAGCGCTGGTGATTGGAGCGTTTTTTGTATCAGAGTGGAATGGAAATCAACCAAAAATAAAAAAGGAGAATTCATAACATGGCGAAAGAATTACCAAACAGAAGCGACGTGAGAAAAGAGGATACTTGGGCGATTGAGGATATGTACGGCTCATTGGAGGCGTGGGAGGCAGATATCCAGAGGGCCCTGGATTTGGCGGAACAGGCAAAGTCAAAGGAACACTCAATGACAGACTGCGCCAAGGAGCTGTATGAGGTTTTGGAGCTGTATCAAGAATGTCAGAAGCTATTGTATTTGGCGGCCAATTATGCCAACCGGGCAGCCGATGTGGATACCAGAAATATGGAAAACCAGGCCAATCAACAAAGAGTTACAGGGACTCTGGTGGATGTGGCCAGCAGTCTGGCATTTTTAGAACCAAAGATTTTGGAGATTCCAGAAGAGACGCTGGATGGATGGATGGAAGAAGAACCGGGGCTTTTGGAGTATCGAATCTGGTTTCAAGAGCTGCGGCGGCGAAAGGAACATACCTTGTCCCCGCAGTTGGAAGGACTTTTGGCTTCTGCAGGAGAGATACAGCAGACGCCAGGGAAGATTTTTTCCATGTTCCAAAATGCTGATGTGGAGTTTCCGGAGATTACCGATGAAACGGGAGAACAGGTGCGTATTACCAGCGGCCGTTATATTTCCATGCAGTGCAGCGGCGACCGGCGGGTGCGCAAAGAGTCCTTTCAGAAGCTTTATCATACCTATCAACAATTTGAAAACACCTTGGCGGCGGCTTATAGCGGTCAGGTGAAACAGTTGATCTTTGAGGCAAGAGCCAGAAAGTATGAGTCCACTTTGGAGGCGGCGGTAGACGCAAACAATGTATCTCCAAAGGTATATGAAAACCTGGTGAAAACTATCCAGGAAAATATGGAGCACATGCATCGCTATACCCGTCTGCGGAAAAAATGTCTGGGCCTGGAAGAACTTCATATGTATGACGTCTATGTTCCTATCGTGCAGGATGTAGATCGGAAGATTTCCTATGAGGAAGCTAAGGAAACGGTGTTGGAGGCATTGCGTCCCCTGGGGGAGGGCTATGTAAATCTGATAAAAAAAGGTTTTACCCATCGTTGGATTGATGTGTATGAGAATCAGGGGAAGAGAAGCGGCGCGTATGCCGCGGGAGCTTATGGGGTGCATCCCTTTGTCCTGTTAAATTATGATGAAAAGCTGGATGATATGTTTACATTAGCCCATGAAATGGGGCACGCCCTGCATTTTTATTTTTCCAATGAGAACCAGTCGTTTTTGTATAGCCAGTATAAGATTTTCGTGGCGGAGGTGGCTTCCACTTGCAATGAAGTGCTGCTGATGGAATATTTGCTGGGGAAGACTCAGGATAAAAAAGAACGCGCCTATCTCATCAATCATTTCCTGGAGAGCTTTCGCACTACCGTATACCGTCAGACAATGTTTGCAGAATACGAAAAAGTGACTAATGAGATGGCGGAAGCGGGAAAGAGCCTGACGGCAGAGGTATTGAAACAGACGTATTACGACTTAAACTGCAAATATTACGGACCTGATATGGTATCCGACGAAGAGATTGCCTGGGAGTGGTGCAGGATTCCGCATTTTTATTATAATTTCTACGTGTACCAGTATGCTACCGGATTTTCCGCGGCAGTGGCCATCGCCCGTCGTATTCTAAAGGAGGGGCAGCCGGCGGTGGAGGATTATTTGCGGTTTCTTTCCGGAGGATGTTCGGATTCCCCGGTGGAGCTGTTAAAAATTGCAGGTGTGGATATGAGCACTAAGGCGCCGATTCAGGCCGCCCTGGACGTATTCGGGGAACTGTTGGATGAGATGGAAACATTGGTTTCCTAAATATATAAGCTGCATATAGAGGGGAAGGGAGAAACATATGGCGCTGCAGTTCATTTTGGGAAGCTCCGGAAGCGGGAAATCCAGTTACATTTATGAATATATTTTAGCATGGGCCAAACGGGAACCGGATCAGCTGTTTTTTGTGGTTGTGCCGGAACAGTATACCATGCAGGCCCAGCGGGAACTGGTGAAGCGCCAGGAGCGCCAGGGCATTATGAATCTGGACGTGGTGAGCTTTCAGCGGCTGGCGTATCGTATCTTTGATGAGCTGGGGCTTGCAGGCCTGCCGGTATTGGAAGAGACGGGAAAAAATTTCGTACTGCAGAAGGTTGCGTTAGAGAAGCAGGATGAATTACAGATTTTAAAGGGGCATATCAAAAAGCCAGGCTATATCAATGAAATAAAATCCATGATTTCTGAGCTGATGCAGTATCGGATTTCTCCCGGGCAGTTGGAGGAGATTAGCCGCAATGAACAGACCACGGCTCCCTTTCGCTGCCGTATGCACGATCTGTGGACCATATATCAGGGATTTGTAGATTATCTGAGAGGAAATTATGTTACGGCGGAAGAAATTTTGGAGGTGCTGGCCTTGGAGGCCGGAAAATCCAGGCTATTAAAAGAAAGCGTTCTGGTGCTTGACGGCTTTACGGGCTTTACGCCGATTCAATATGAGCTGTTGGAGGAGCTGCTGCGTCATTGTAAGGATACGTTTGTCACCTTGACGATGGACGGCAGAGAGGATTTTTACCGCTGCCAGGGAATGCAGGAATTATTTTATCTCAGTAAAAAGACAATCCGAAGGCTGTCGGATATTGCCAAGAACCAGAAAATTCCCATAGAGGATCCGGTGGTTTTGACGCCTGAAAGCTGGACCCGCTTCGGGCAGTCCCAATCCTTGGGATGGCTGGAGCAGAATCTTTTTCGAAACGCTCCTAAAGCGTATCCGGGAGAGGATTGTGACGTTCGCCTGATAAGCTTGTTAAATCCCCGGCAGGAGTTATTATTTTTGGCCGGGGAGATTCGGCGTCTGGTGCGGGAAGAAGGACTGCGTTACAAAGAGATTGCCCTGGTTTGCGGAGATGTGGAATCTTACGGAAATTATGTGTCTGAAATTTTTGAACAATATGAGATTCCTTATTTTTTAGATAAAAAAAATCATATTTCCTTTCACCCTCTGACAGAGCTTGTAAAGACGGCTCTTAAAGTGGTAGAGACAGACTTTTCCTATGAATCTGTCATGGCTTATTTACGATGTGGATTAAGCAAAGCTGCCAGAGAGGAAGTGGATTTGCTGGAAAATTATCTGCTGGCCAATCGAATTCGGGGCTGGCGCCGATGGCAGGAACCATGGGTACGCCTTTCTGGGATTACGGATATGGAAGAGCTGGAAGCAGTAAACAGGCTTCGAGTGCAAGTGACAGAGCAGTTTGCGGTTCCCCGCAGCGTCTGGCGCAAGGAGAATGGAACGGTTTTGGAGAAAACGGCGACCCTTTATGAGTTTCTTACTTCCCTGGAAACCCAAAAAGAGCTGGAGGCATGGCGTATCCGGCTGGAAGCAGAAGGCAGGCATGCTCTGGCAAAAGAGTATGCCCAAATGTACCGGATTGTAATGGATCTTTTGAATAAACTGGCCCAGCTTTTGGGACAAGAAGTGATGAGCCTTCGGGAGTATGGAAAGATGTTAGAGGCCGGATTTGCAGCCTCCTTGGTGGGAGTGATTCCTCCCGGCTACGACCAGGTATTGGTGGGGGATATTGAAAGAACACGCTTGGGAGACGTGAAGGTGCTGTTTTTGGCAGGAGCTAATGACGGACTGATTCCCAGAGGGGAGCAGCAGGGGGGACTGATTTCCCAGCGAGAGCGGGAATTTTTACAGGAGCATGATTTGGAGCTTGCTCCGGGAGCCAGGGAGAAAGCTTTTATCCAGAAATTCTATCTGTACTTGAACTTAACCAAGCCCTCCCGGCGGCTCTATGTGACATGGTGGCGCACTGCCGGGGATGGGAAGGAGGCCAGAAGGTCTTACCTGGTGGGCATGATGTTAAAATTGTTTCCAAAGCTGACAATACAAAATCAGAAGGAACCGGATATGCTCTCAAGGATCGTTACGCCCAAAAGCAGCCGCCGGACGTTGATTGAAGGAATCCGTCAGGCCAGGGAAGGACAGGCTTCACCGGAATTTTTGGCGCTGCTGTCCTGGTATCGGGGACGGGAGGATTACTCCAGGGAAGCGGAAACCTTTTTGGAGGCGGCCTTTTATACATACGAAAAGCGTTTGTTGGGGAGAGAGGCTGCCCGCAAGCTGTACGGGGAAGTTTTAGTCAACAGCGTCACACGGCTGGAGCGGTTTTCTGCCTGTGCCTATGCTCATTTCATGGCCTACGGCATGGGGTTAAAAGAGCGGCAGATGGGGGAGTTTGCCCCGGTGGATATGGGAAGCTTGTTTCACCATGCGCTGGAATGCTATTCCCTGAAAATGGAAGAGCAGGGCTATCATTGGTTTGACGTGCCAAGGCAGGTGCAGGAACAGCTGATGGAAGAAGCGGTGCAAGATACCGTGGAGGAGGCGGGATACCTGCTGTATCAAGACGCGGCGGGAGCTTATACCGTAAAACGTCTTTTGCGGATTTTGAAAAAAACCGTGGAAGTCATCAGCACACAGATTTCCCAAAGTAGCTTTGCCCCGGAGGGATATGAAATATCTTTTTCCTTTGCAGAGGATTTGAAGTCTGTGAATTTTGTGCTGAGCGAGGAAGAAAAGATGCGTCTGACCGGGCGGATTGACCGGGTGGATATCAGAAAAGACAAAGATCAGATTCATGTGAAAGTGGTGGATTACAAGTCCGGGGGCACTCAGTTTTCCCTGGTGTCTTTGTATCACGGACTGCAGCTTCAGCTTGTGGTATATCTTAACGCAGCGGTGGAATTGTTAAAACAGAAATATCCCAACCAGGAAGTGCTGCCTGCCGGCATGTTCTACTATCATATCGACGATCCTGTGATAGAGGCCAAAGGGCCTGTGACAGAGGAGGAGATTCGGGAACAAGTATTAGAGAAGCTAAAGCAAAACGGCGTGGGACTAGAGGCCAATGATGCAAGCGTCAGTAAAAAATCCCAGCAGGCCAGTCCTCAGGAGCTGAAGCTGTTATCTGATTTTGTGAATACGAAGATCCGGAGCCTGGGAAAAGCAATTTATCGGGGAGAAGTAACTGCCCATCCCTATCAGATGAAAAAAGAAAGTGGATGCGATTACTGTCCCTATCACGGAATCTGCGGCTTTGATTTAAAAGTCCCGGGGTTTTCTTATCGCAGGCTGGCAGAACCAAAAGATAAAGAAGAGATTCTTAAAAATATGGCAAAGGAGGTAGCAGATGGGAGTGACATTCACGAAGGAACAGCAGCAGGTGATTGACAGCCGGGGAAAAAACCTGCTGGTATCTGCAGCGGCAGGATCCGGGAAAACGGCGGTCTTAGTGGAACGTATCATACGCCTGGTAACGGATCCGGAGCATCCTTTGGATATTGACCATCTTTTAGTCGTTACATTTACCAATGCAGCGGCGGCGGAGATGAGGGAACGTATTGGCGCAGCCATAGAAAGGGAATTGTCTTCCCATCCGGGGAATGTGCATTTGCAGCGGCAGCAGACGCTTTTGCATAACGCCCAGATTACTACGATTCACAGCTTCTGCCTTTTTGTCATCCGGAATTATTTTCATCGTATTGGCCTAGAGCCGGACGCCCGGGTGGGGGACGAAGGCGAGCTGAAGCTGATGCGCCAGGATGTGCTCAAAGATTTGCTAGAAGAGTATTACCAAAAGGAAGACCCGGAATTTTTGCGGCTGTCGGAGACGCTTGCCACTGGAAAAAGCGATGAAAAGCTGAAAGAAGCCGTTTTGGAGCTGTATGAATTTGCCATGAGCGATCCCTGGCCAAAAGAGTGGCTGAACAACTGCAGAAAGCCTTATAGCTGTACCCCAGAGGAGTTTTGCAAACTGCCGATGTACCGCGCCCATGTATCGTATCTGAAGGCAGTTACGGGCCAGTGGGCCCAGATGATGGAATGGTGTCTTGAAATTTGCCGGGAGCCCGACGGCCCCTTTATGTATGAAGAACTGTTAAGCCAGGAGCTGGAGATGCTCCAGGGTCTTTTGGGACTGGATAGTTACGAGGAGTATGAAAAGGCTGTTTCGGGGCTTGTGTTCGGGCGTCTTCCGGCAGCCCGAAAGTTTCAGGGAGATCCGGATAAAAAACAGCAGGTACAGAATTTACGCAAAGAAATCAAAGATTCCAGAAAAAAGCTGATGGAGCAGTTTTTCTTTCTTCCCCCCAAAGAGATGATTCGCATGCAGCAGGAAAATGAGCCGGTGATTGATATGCTGGTGCAGGTGACGCTGGATTTTCAGGCAGCTTATGAGAAGAAAAAACAGGAGCAAAATCTGATGGATTTCAACGATTTGGAGCATTTTGCCCTGGATATTTTGGTAGAAGAAGAGACCAGGACGCCCTCTTCGGTGGCCAAGGAGCTGTCGGAGCAGTTTGCAGAAATTATGATCGACGAATACCAGGACAGCAACTATGTTCAGGAGACCATACTAAGGGCGGTGGCCAGGGATGAGAACCGGTTTATGGTGGGAGACGTAAAGCAGAGCATTTATCGTTTCCGTATGGCCCGTCCGGAGCTTTTTATGGAAAAATATAACGTTTATCAAGAAGAGGGGGAGCGGGACTGTAAAATCGACCTGCACAAAAATTTCCGCAGCCGCAGGGAGGTGCTTAGGGTTGTCAACGATGTATTTTCCGGAATTATGGCCAGAGACCTGGGAAATGTGGAATACGACAGCCAGGCCGCGTTGTATCAGGGCATGGAGTTTGTAAAGCCTCCGAAGGAGCATATGTTTGAGACGGAAATCCTTTTGGCGGACCGGGATGATTTTCAGGAAGCTGAGGAGCCAGAAGACGGGGAATTTGTCATGATTGCCCAAAAGATACAAAGACTTAGGAAGGAACAGATGGTGACGGAGGGGGACAGTAAAACGCTGCGGCCCTTAGAGTATCAGGACATTGTGATTTTATTGCGAAGTATGGGCGGCTATGGACAGCGTTTGATTCAGGTGCTTCGAGACCACGGGATTCCTGCCGCTGCGTCCTCAGGAACCGGGTATTTTTCAGCGGTGGAAGTTAAGACGGTGCTGAATGTTCTTCGGCTCATTGACAATCCAAGACAGGATATTCCTCTTGCCGCAGTACTAACGTCCCCCATAGTGGGCCTGACAGAAGGGGATTTGGCCGACATTCGCATCCAGTATCCGGAGGTTTCTTTTTATAAAAGCGTATGTTCTTACGCCGAAGAAGGGGAAAAAGAAGCGCTGAGAGAACGGCTGGATATTTTTTTGCAGCAGCTGTTACACTTCCGCCAGAGGGCGGAAGATACGGTGATTCATGAGCTTTTGTACCAGGTTCTGGATGAAACGGGATATCTGGATTATGTATACGCCCTGCCGGGAGGAAGTGTGCGCCGGGCAAATCTGGAAATGCTCATGGAGCGGGCTGTGGCTTTTGAAAAAACCAGCTACCAGGGGCTGTTTTCCTTTATTCGCTATATGGGACAGCTGGAAAAGTACCAGGTGGATTACGGGGAAGCAGAGGGAGATGAATCGGAGGGCCATGTGCGCATTATGACCATCCATAAAAGTAAAGGATTGGAATTTCCGGTGGTATTTGTAGCCGGCCTGGGCCGTCAGCTGAATCAACAAGACGTTCGCAGCCGGATGGTGCTCCATCCCCAATTTGGGATTGGGCTGGATATAACGGATCTAAAACGCCGGGTGCGGATCCCTTCCCTCACACGGCAGATTTTGGCCCGTCAAATCCAGATGGAAAACGCCGGAGAGGAACTTCGGGTCTTATATGTGGCTTTAACCCGGGCCAGGGAAAAATTAATCCTCACCGGCGCCATGAAAAAAGCCGGGGAGAAGCTGTTGTCTTACCAGAGCCAGCGGCTGGACGGGCAAGGCCATATGGGCTTTTTATTCCGACTGAAAGCAGCTTGTTATTTTGATTGGATTTTGCCTGTTTTGCTGCAAAAGCCTGGGTATCAGGTGGGGATAGCTTCTCCCCAGGAGCTGTCGTACCATCAGGCCCAAGAGCACATTGGACAGTCCTGGAGCAGGGAAATGATTCTGACTCTTTCCAGGGAGGCCCAGCCAAAGCTGGCTCAGGAAATCGAGAGCCGTTTGTCTTATGAATATCCCTTTAAAGAGGAACAAGATTTAAAGTCCAAGCTGTCGGTGTCGGAATTAAAACACCGGGCCATAGAAAAGCTGCGGCAGGAAGAGCCGGATATGGAATATCTGTTTCAAGAGCCGGAGATAATTCCCTATGTGCCGGAATTTATGCGCAAATTAGGAGAGGAGCCTCCGGAACATACGGCGGCGCTTCGGGGAAGCGCCATGCACCGGGTACTGGAATGCTTTGATTTTACGAGAGAATTTGATACCTTGGAGGAACAGATCGCTGGGATGCAGGAAAACGGAATGCTCCGGGAGGAAATGGCAGAACGTATCTCGTTGCCTGGATTGAAGCAGTTTTTTCATTCTTCTCTTGCCAAACGCATGCAGCAGGCGGCCCGGGCGGGAAAGCTATACCGGGAGAAACCCTTTGTAATGGGAAAGCCTGGGGGAGAAACCTCCAAAGAGGCGCCTCACAGCCAGGTAATGGTATTGATTCAGGGGATTATCGACGCTTTTTTTGAAGAAGAGGGAGAATTGGTGCTGGTGGACTATAAGACGGACGCCGTAAAGACGGTTGAAGAACTGGCCAGACGGTATCAGGCCCAGATGGATTTATATCAGGAGGCTTTGGGCCGAGCCACCGGAAAACAGGTAAAGGAAAAGCTTTTGTACTCTTTTAAGTTGAGAAAAACGATTTTGGTGTAGCCAAAAAGGAGCGGATGACAAATGGAACGATTGATTTTAGCGTCTGCCTCTCCCCGGCGGCGGGAATTGTTAAAGCAGGCGGGAGTGGAATTTGAAGTAATTCCAGCTAAGGGGGAAGAGCATACAGAGAAAGATACTCCCCATGAGGCGGTTATGGAACTGGCCCTTTTAAAGGCCAAGGAGGTAGCGGGCGTCATAGAGGATCCAAAGGCAGTCATTTTGGGGGCGGATACGGTGGTGGCCCTTGAGGGCCGGATATTAGGAAAGCCTAAGGACCGGGAAGACGCGGTGGCAATGCTTACGCTGCTTTCCGGGAATACCCATTCTGTTTTTACCGGGGTGGCTTTGGTGCGAAAAGAGGACGGCCGGATTTTAAATTTTTTTGAAGAAACGAAAGTAACCATGTATCCTATGAGTCAGGAAGAAATCGAGGCTTATGTAAATACGGGCGAACCAATGGATAAAGCCGGAGCTTATGGGATTCAGGGAAAATGTGCCATTCATATTGAAAAAATCCAGGGAGATTATAATAATGTGGTGGGATTGCCCATTGCAGGAATTTACCAGAGGATGAAACATGGTTTTCCTTGAAATCCGTTAAAATTCATTATATGATAGAAGGTAGCAGAAAAGAAGGAGGAAGCAGCCATGGAAGAATTTGATGAAATCGTAGTCAGTACATTTTTAAAAAAGCAGAACCAGCTTTTTGAAGAGAAGGTGGCTGAAAGCTTAGAAGAGGCAGAGGCATTTTTAGAAGATTGTATGGCCGTGGTGTGCAAAAATGCAAAAGAGGTCCGCAGTTATTTTGAAGAAGCCGGGGCGGACATCAGCGGAATGGATGACGGGGAACTGTTAGAGGAAGCCGAAGTGTTTGCACTGCCAGACGGCCGGTATCTAGTTGTGGAGGCTTAAAGAATGAATAAATATGACGTTATTATTATTGGCGCAGGTCCTTCCGGGATTTTCTGTGCCTATGAATTGATAAAAGAAAAACCAAAGCTTAAGGTGCTGATGGTAGAAAAAGGAAGACGGATTGAAGAACGAAGCTGCCCCAAGCGAAAAACCAAGGTGTGCGTGGGATGCTCTCCCTGCTCTATCACCACAGGCTTTGCAGGAGCCGGAGCGTTTTCCGACGGAAAGCTGTCCCTGTCTCCCGACGTAGGGGGAAAGCTGCCGGAGATTCTTGGATATGAAGAGGCGGAGAAGCTGATTGGGGAATCGGATGATATTTATTTAAAATTCGGGGCGGACGCCAAGGTATACGGCGTCGATAAGGAAGCTCAGATTCGGGAGATTCGTAAAAAGGCTATCAACGCCAACTTAAAACTGATTGAATGTCCCATTCGTCATCTGGGAACCGAAGAGGGGTATAAGATTTACTGCCGTCTCCAGGAGCATTTGCTTTCCGGAGGGGTGGAGATGAAATTTAATACCATGGTAGAGGATATTCTGGTGGAAGGCAACAAGGCTGTTGGGATTGTTACCCACCAGAAGGAGACGTATTATGCCTCGGAGATTGTTAGTGCAGTGGGCCGGGAGGGGGCCGATTGGTTTGCCCATATCTGTGAACAAAAAGGGGTAACGACAGAGGTAGGTACGGTGGACATTGGAGTTCGGGTGGAAGTCCGGGACGAGGTTATGGATTTTCTCAACCAGAATCTATACGAAGCCAAGCTGGTATACCATACGCCTACCTTTGACGATAAAGTTCGGACATTCTGCACCAATCCCTCTGGAGAGGTGGCCACAGAGTATTATGAAGGCGGTCTGGCGGTAGTAAACGGCCATGCGTATAAATCCAAGGACTTAAAGACCAACAATACAAATTTCGCACTGTTGGTTTCCAAAAATTTTACGAAGCCTTTCAAGACTCCCATCGCTTACGGCAAACAGATTGCCCAGCTTTCCAATATGCTTTGCGACGGCCGGATTTTGGTACAGACGTTTGGAGACTTTAAACGCGGCAGGCGTACCACGGAGGAGCGATTGTGCCGGAATAACTTAATTCCTACCTTAAAAGATGCGGTTCCGGGAGATCTTTCTTTGGTATTTCCCCATCGGATTATGGTGGATATTGAAGAGATGCTGGAAGCCTTAGATAAGGTGACTCCGGGAATTGCCAGTGATGAGACGCTTTTGTACGGCGTGGAGGTAAAATTTTATTCCAACAAAGTTGTGGTGAACCGTGATTTTGAGACAAATATCCGGGGACTGCGGGCGATTGGAGACGGGGCTTCCGTAACCCGGGGACTGCAGCAGGCGTCGGCCAACGGCATTAGCGTGGCCCGGAGTATTTTGAAACAGTTTTAACACACCGAATGTTAAGTAAAAAAGAACCAATGAGATAAAGGGATAGAGAGATGAAGAAGAACATTTGGAAAAAAATGACGGCCCTAGCGTTGTTGTGTATGGTTTTGTGTTCGGCGGCAGGCTGTCAGTTGGGAGAGACAGAAGTAGTTTTTACAGACGCTTTGTCGGAAAATGATGTATTCAGTATTAATGGAAAGACTTGTTCTCTGGCAAAGGCCAAGGTGTTTTTAACGAATTATCAGAACTTATACGGAACGGTGTATGGGGTGAATTTATGGGAGCATGATTTTGGGGATAATAGCTTAGAGCAATATGTGAAGGATTTGACTATATCCCAGCTGGCCCAGATTATGAGCATGGATTTTTTGGCGGAGCAGCAGGAAATCAGTTTGAGCAAGGAAGAGTCGGCTTTGGCGGAGAAGGCGGCCAAGGAATATTTCAAGTCCTTAAGCAAAGAAGAGATTCAGTATATGGACGTGGATGAGACCGCAGTTCGGGAGCTGTACCGGCAGTACGGGCTGGCCAATAAGCTGTATGCTCAATTGACGAAGGAAATTGATGAAGAAGTCAGCGACGACGAGGCCCGGGTGATGGAGGCCAATCAAATTTATGTTTCCAGTCAGAAAAAAGCAAAAGCGGTGAAGGAAGGATTGAAAAAAGGAACGGATTTTCTTACCTTGGCAGGCACTTATAATGAAGCAGCCCAGACGGAGATTACTTTTGGACGGGGAACGCTTCCCTCTGAAGTGGAAGAAGTGGCCTTCGGTTTGGAAAAGGACGCTGTCAGCGACGCCGTAAAAACAGACGAAGGGTACTATTTTATTCAATGTATCAATAACTATAACCAGGAGCTGACAGACCAGAACAAGCAGTCCATTTTGGAGCGGCGCAGAAAGGAAGCGTTCGATGATGTCTACGATGCGTTTGTAGAGACTCTGAATTCGGAATTGAACGAAGAACTGTGGGACAGCATTCAGGTGACCGCTGATGAAAAGATCAAGACAAAGAGTTTTTTTGAAACCTATGAAAAGTATTGTAAATGGTAGGAATTAGGGAAGGGCAGGTTGATATGCTTCCTGCCCCAGGCTTAAAATCTGGCGAGCAAGTTGAGGAAGCGGCAAGAAGGTTTCTATAAACAGGAAAAAGGGAAATATGGAATGGATATAGGAAAGTATGTGGACAGGGACTTGTTAGGTAAGTTTGAATTTTACAATTATGGCCATGCGTTGGAAATACTCCATGAGGCTTTTCCTACAGAGTGGGGGGAATTACAGGATTGTTTGCGTAAATTAAAGCTAACCCTGGCGGATATTAAAAAATCCGGAGGCAATGAATCCCCCATACCTAAAAAGTTTGACGATGTGTTATATCCCTATGGATGGAGAGAAATCAGAATCAGCGGGGATTTGATTGTAAAAAAATATCCTAGGCAGACGGCTCAGCGGCGGGGACGGTTTGCGGCGGAGCCTTTTGAGGTGGAACGGATTGAGGGATACATAGATGGACACAATATTGATTTTTTGAAAAACAGAGTTGCTTTTGACCTGGAATGGAACAGCAAGGATCAGACATTTGACAGGGACCTGCTGGCTATGAGGACGTACTTTGACTGTGGCCTAATTGAGGTTGGAGTTATCGTTACCAGGGCGGAAGCGCTTAACGATATATTTAAGCAGGAAAAAGACGATCATGGACAACTGCTGATTAAGAAATATGGAGCCAGTACCACATGGATGGGGAAGCTGCGTTACCGGCTGGATTCCCGTCGCAACGGAGGATGTCCGATTTTAGCAGTAGGGATAGGAAAGGAATGTATGGAAGACTATGGCAGACTTAGCGAGTACGATACAGAACTTGAGGGAATTCACCCAAGGGAAGAAATATAATACAATTTATGCGGACCCTCCTTGGCAGTTTCAGAACAGAACAGGAAAAGTCGCTCCGGAACATAAACGCTTGGCCCGGTATGAGACAATGACAATTTCGGATATCAAGGCGCTTCCCATATCGGATATTACAGGGGAGAAGGCCCATTTGTATTTATGGGTTCCCAACGCATTGTTACCTGACGGATTAGAAGTCATGGACGCCTGGGATTTTGAATACAAAGGCAATCTTGTATGGGAGAAGGTGCGAAAGGACGGAGGGCCTGACGGAAGGGGCGTCGGGTTCTATTTTAGAAATGTGACGGAATTGATTTTATTTGGAATAAAGAAAAACAGCGCGCCCAACAGGACTTTGCAGCCGGCTCGTTCTCAAGTCAATATTATCCGGGCTATGAAGCGGGAGCATAGCCGCAAACCAGACGAGATTATACCTATCATTGAGGCCTGCAGCCAGGGGCCCAGGATTGAGCTTTTTGCCAGGGGAGTAAGGGAAGGATGGGATATGTGGGGGAACCAGGCCACTGCCGACTATGAACCTACCTGGGATACATATTCCAATCATACAGTGGCACATATAGAGTAGTGAAAAACGGCTTATGGAAATTTGCATTGCAAGTTCTCATAAGCCGTTGTGTTATGAAAAAAGAAGGATGCTAATAAGGGATAGGAAGGAGCGTCTTTCTATCCGGATAACAGGAGGAATTATGGGAACCATGTATGGCTATATTCGTGTCAGCAGCCGCGATCAGAAGGAAGACAGGCAGAGGGAGGCTTTCCGGGAATTGCTGATACCAGAGGAAACTATTTTTTTGGACAAACAGTCGGGAAAGGATTTTGAGCGTCCGGAATATCAACGTATGGTACAACGCATGAAACAAAACGATGTGCTTTATATTAAAAGCATAGACCGCCTGGGGCGTAATTACGGAGAAATTTTGGAGCAATGGAGAATTTTAACAAGAGAAAAGGGGGTGGATATTGTAGTGCTTGATATGCCGCTGTTAGATACGCGCCGGGGAAAAGACTTAATGGGAACGTTTCTAAGCGATATTGTTTTGCAGGTATTGTCCTTTGTGGCGGAAAATGAGAGGGAAAATATCAGACAAAGGCAGGCGGAAGGGATCGCGGCGGCAAAAGCCCGGGGAGTAAAATTTGGACGGCCGGAATATCCTTATCCTGAAAATTTCCGAGAGATCTATTTGGAATGGAGGAGAAAAAGAATTACATTGCGGCAGGCGGCAGAGGCTTGCGGGATGCCGGTGGGGACTTTCTACGGAAAAGCCAGAAAATTTGAGAATGCTGTCTGAAAAAATTTGGAAAAGTGTACTTTTACAAA
>CAMNQH010000054.1 GCA_946549035.1 uncultured Lachnospiraceae bacterium
TTTGTAAAAGTACACTTTTTAAGGATGGCGCTATGTTATTTAATTCAATTCAGTTTTTGCTGTTTTTACCTTTGGTAACAGTACTATATTATGTAATACCAAAGAAAATTCGATATTTATGGCTGTTAGCAGTCAGCTACTATTTCTATATGTGCTGGAATCCTAAGTATGCCATTTTAATGGCTGTGTCTACGATCATTACTTTTTTAGGCGGCATGGGAATCCAGGTTTGCAGGGAAAAAGTACCAAGACGGACGGGAATAACAAAATTTATTGTAGCAGCCAGTGTTGCCAGCAATTTAGGGATTTTGTTTTTTTTCAAATATTTTGACTGGCTTCTCCAGAACATTCGTCATGTGTTTCACATACCCATGGTATCTCCTTTTCAGTTTATTTTGCCGGTGGGGATTTCCTTTTATACCTTTCAGGCTTTGAGCTATACCATGGACGTATACCGGGGGGAAATTGAGGCGGAGAAAAATATCTTTCGCTATGCCTTGTTCGTCTCATTCTTTCCTCAATTAGTGGCGGGCCCCATTGAACGCTCCAAACATCTGCTTACCCAGTTAAAACAGATAGATGGTATCAAAATGGATTTCTCTCGGATTCGAGAGGGGCTGTGCTACATACTATATGGATTCTTCTTAAAAATTGTGCTGGCGGACCGGGCGGCTATTCTGGTGGATCAGGTGTTTGACAATTATTCACAATATGGATTTGTGGAGCTCATGACAGGGGCTGTGCTGTTTTCCTTGCAGATATTATGTGATTTTAACGGATATTCCACAATTGCCAAGGGAAGCGCCAGGCTGTTGGGGATCTCTTTGATGGATAATTTCCGCCAGCCATATCTGGCAGTGTCGGTGCGGGAGTTTTGGAGGAGATGGCATATTTCCCTTACAAGCTGGTTTACAGATTATTTGTATATTCCCTTGGGAGGGAATAAAAAGGGCACCTTACGCCAGATGCTCCATACAATGATCGTATTTTTTGTCAGCGGCTTGTGGCATGGCGCCAGTTGGCATTATGTTGCCTGGGGAATGCTCCACGGGGTGTATTTGAATATAGAAACCGGTATTAGAAGGTTCAAAGGTAAACAGAATCTTCAGAATCCCAAAAGGAAATTCAGCAGCAGGGCGGCAAAAACGTTTTTGGTGTTTTTGCTTACGGTGGTTGCCTGGGTATTTTTCAGAGCGCCAAGCTGCCAGGGGGCATTATTATATTTTAGACAGATGGGGGTATGCGTTCAAAATGTATCTTTGCTGGAGCTTGGGCTTTCTTGGTATGATTGGCTGATCCTTATCGTTTCCGGGATAATTGTTCTTGGGGTAGATATTCTTCATGAAAAAAATGTGTCCATACGAGGCTGGCTCTTCCAGCAGGGCTTATGGCTTCGCTGGCTCATTTATTTGGCGGCTTTTTGGGGAATTTTCATGTTTGGCATATATGGAGTAGAGTATGATGCGAGTCAATTTATTTATTTCCAGTTTTAGAAAATACAAAAGAGGGTTTGCGGCAGCCATATCTTTTTTGGCATTTGCAGTGGTGTTTACCATCAGCCACAGGATTTTGTGGTATTTATTCGTGGATGATACGAATTCTTATACCAGAATTACCCTTCATGAAATGTATCACCAACAAGAAAATATAGATGTTTTGTTCTTAGGCTCTTCCCACTGTTATCGGTCCTTTGATACCTCAGTGACCGATCGGCTGTTTGAAACCAATACATTCAACGGAGGCTCTTCCTCCCAGAATTGGGACGGCAGTTTAGCTCTGCTGAAGGAAGCCCAGAAACAGTATCAATTAAAAAAGGTATATGTAGAAATGTATTACCATATGGCTGGGAGCAATTATATGGAACGTTCCGACCTGACCAGTACGTATTTGATCAGCGACTATATGAAGCCCTCTTTTGACCGTGTTCGCTACCTGCTGAATGCCAGCAGTCCGGATTATTGGATTCATGGATTTTTTCCAGAGAGAAGGAACTGGCATAAGCTGTTTGAACGGCTTTATATATCCGGTTTAATCAAGAAAAAAAGCAGCGACAGCTATAAAAATTTTGAATATGTAGGAAATCCTGATACGGACGAGGAGTATTATGCAGGCAAAGGATTTGTTGCTAATCGCAGGTCAGTGAGAGCAGAGGGATATGCAAAAAGCACACATTCCGATTCTGGGGCAAAAACCTTTTCCCAGGATGATATAAAATCCTTAAAGAGTATCATAGATTATTGTAAGAAACATGGAATTGAGCTTTGCTTTTTTTCAGCTCCTATGCCGGATTTTACCTTGATAGATGCAGGAGAATACGATTCTTATGTAACGTATGTTACTGAGTTTTTCAGAGAATATGATGTGCCCTATTATGACTTTAATCTGTGCAAAGAAGAATATTTTTCCTATGACAGTAGTTTGTTTATGGATATGGATCATTTAAATATGTATGGGGCGGCGCGATTTAGCGAGATTTTTTCGGAATTTTTTACAGGAAACATAAAGGCGGAGGATTTATTCTATTCTTCCTATCAAGATAAGTTAGAAGCGGCCGGGGATCGTTTGTATGGATTGGTTTACCAGATAGAATATATGGAGGATAAAAAAGTCGTTTCCTTTGAAGCGGTGCAAAAC
Source organism: uncultured Lachnospiraceae bacterium (assembly GCA_946549035.1). Taxonomy (GTDB): domain Bacteria; phylum Bacillota; class Clostridia; order Lachnospirales; family Lachnospiraceae; genus 14-2. The sequence goes on from CAMNQH010000054.1 coordinate 2,635, forward strand.
GGGGAATTTGACGCAGTTGCTTCTATATATAAGACGGTAGAAGGAACAAAGGAGGCTGTGCTGATACAAAATCCAGGTTCTCTGGAGCCTGTTTCACTGCCGGCAGAGGAAACAGGCCAGTTGCACCTCTATATTTATAAGGAAGGAACCAAAGAAGAGGCGACGAATGAGATTGTGATTTCTTATTAGCTTTTTTTAATAAATTCTTCCTTGCATTTGGGACAACTGATACAGATTTTCCCTTTTCCCCTGGGAACCCGTACCCTTTGTCTGCAGTTGGGGCAGCGGAAAAAACGATAATCCTTACGCTGGGAGAATTCTTTCCTCCTTCGGTCTTTTTTGACCACCAGCCGGTACTTCCAGTTTAAAAAGCGTTGATTTTCGTTGTACCGCTTGGAAATATTCCGGGAAAACATACGAAAGTATGTATAGGCCAGAAGTCCTATCGCTAAAAAGTAGAATAGATTTAACCGGCTAAACAGGGAGATTACACAACAGATAATAGAAGCGCCTAAAAGTATTCGGGATAATTGATCGGCGCCGTAACGTCCCGCCATAAAATGTTGTAGCTTCTGCTTCATAGAAACCTTCTCCTTTTTCAGATTCTTCTGCCAGCATTTTTGGACAAAAGAAGGATAATATGTCAGGCGGATTTGGATCTACAGGATAGCTATGCAAAACGCCGCCTTTTTTCTGCCTATTATAGTAGAAGAAAAGCGGCGTAAAGTCAATGGAGCTATTCTTTTTTTAGAAAGATTTTAGGGTTTGGTAAGATTTGCTTTCATCCTTAACGCACCTTTTTGTATCCCTTGAATTTTCCTTCACAATATTTGCAGCGGTAGATTTCTTTTTCCGGGTCTGTCAACACGAAGATCTGTTCCAGCTCCTGCTCAATGGAAGTAATGCACCGGGGATTTTTGCACCGGATAATGTTGCGGATTTCTTTGGGGAGATGGAGCGCTTTTTTCTCCACAATTTCTCCCCCTTTGATAATGTTTACCGTGATATTGTGGTCAATAAATCCCAATACATCCAGATCCAGCGTATTAGGGTCGCATTCTACCTTCAGAATATCTTTTTTTCCCATCTTATTGCTGCGGGCATTTTTAATGATGGCAACGCAGCATTCCGATTCGTCCAGCTTCAAGTCATAATACAGTGACAGGCTCATGCCGGCCTGGATATGGTCTAACACAAAGCCCTCGGAGATTGCACCTACATTTAACATACTTCCACCTCCAACAATGTAAGAATCAACGCCATTCGTACGTAAACGCCGTATTGGGCCTGGCGGAAATAGGCGGCCCTTGGGTCGTCGTCCACCTCCACGGATATTTCATTTACCCGGGGAAGGGGATGGAGTACCAGCATGTCTTCCTTGGCCAGGGCCATTTTACTTTTATCCAAAATATAAAAATCCTTCATGCGCACATAATCTTCTTCATTGAAAAAACGTTCCCGCTGTACCCGGGTCATATAAAGGATGTCCAATTTTGCCATGGCGTCCTCTAGCCGTTCTACTTCTTCGTAGGGGACGTTGTGTTTGTCTAACACATCTTCCCGTATGTATCCTGGAACCCGAAGCTCTTCCGGCGAAATCAGTACGAACCGGATGTTGGGATACCGGATCAGGGCGTGAATCAGAGAATGGACGGTGCGCCCGAATTTTAAATCGCCGCACAAACCGATGGTCAGATCCCCTAAATGTCCTTTCAGGGAATGAATCGTCATTAAATCAGTAAGTGTTTGAGTGGGATGTTGATGGCCGCCGTCTCCGGCATTGATCACGGGAATCGCAGAACGCTGGGACGCTACTAAGGGAGCTCCCTCTTTGGGATGACGCATGGCGCAGATATCTGCGTAACAAGAGATGACACGAATGGTATCAGAAACACTTTCGCCTTTCGAAGCAGAACTGCTGTCGGCGCTGGAAAAACCAAGAACGCTGCCGCCTAAATTCAGCATTGCAGCTTCAAAGGAAAGCCTTGTACGGGTGCTTGGTTCATAAAAACAAGTGGCCAGTTTCTTGCCCTGGCAGGCATTGGCGTAGCGGCTGGGATTTTTTTCAATGTCACAAGCCAGTTTCAAAAGCTTGTCCAGCTCCTCCACAGAAAAATCCAAGGGACTCATTAAATGACGCATAATTACCTCCTCACATAATGGCAGCCTGCTGTGCAGGCATTTTTACTATCATATACTAGATGGTTTTAAATTTCAAGAAAAACTATTTATCTCATAAGAAATTCCAAAAGATTTCATAATTTAATGGTCTTTACACCCATAGGAAAATCCGCTATAATGATGTTGCAGTTGTAAAAAAGAAACGGTCTGCGTTGCGTATAGATTGAAAGTATATGAGATAGAAAAAGCGCGGGGTGTTTATCAGCTTACATAGATGCGGCAAGCAAAAAGGAGAAGAATTATGGCGACAGAAGAAAAAGACGTACGTTATCAAGAACGAAAGAGAATCCTGTTTTTCGGACTGCCCTGGACATTTACCAGATATACCATTACCAATGACAGGATTACTGTGAATAAGGGATTGTTTAAAATTGAAGAAGACGATTGCTATATGTACAAGGTACAAGATGTGAAGCTGACTGCCACATTGATGGAGCGGATCTTCGGCCTGGGGACTATTACCTGTTATACCGGAGACGTTACAGACGCCCAGCTTTTGATTGTGCATGTAAAACGAGCCAAGGAGATTAAGGATTATCTTCTGGAAGCTTCAGAAGAGGCCCGCAGAAGAAGACGTACCTTAAATACCCTGGATATTGGAGCAGATGCAGAGGACGCGGAGTAGCGCCGCGTCCTGGTCTGCGCCGGATTTCCCGTCCGGGATCGCCAGATGTTTTTACTTTCTTGTCAGAATCTTTTCAAAAATCAATCCCGCCGTCATCCATACAGGAGTGTAATCCAGGCGGATCACCCCATTTACATTGCTTTTGGCGTGGCTGTAGTCCCAAGGGCACAGATCATGCTTTTTCAAAAAAGATCCGCTTAAAAATTCCATGCCGAAGATGCCGGCGGAATAAAAGAGCCCCCGTATCAACGCCGGCAGTTTTTTTATAATGCCATAAGTCGGTTCGATGAGTACGGCAAGGCCATAGATGGGAAACATCCAGATGGAAGTTTTACCCATTAGTTTTAATTCCCGGCGTCGGAAGGAGCCGAAGGCGGTAAACAGAATCTCCATACACCAGCCGGTAAGTCCGCAGATGATAAATTTTCGTCCCATGAGGATATTGTGTCCGGGAAAAGAGAAAATTATGTAACAGGACTGTAACAAAAATATACAAGGGTTTGGAGTGCTACTTGTAAAATTCAAAGGAATATCATATAATAGAACAGATATTGTGCAACCGGAGAGATGGAGTCCATCCCCAGGAGGGCTCTTAAGACAGGATACAGGCGGTGAGAAGATGGCATACGCCAATATTATAATAGACATATCTCATGAAAAAGTAGATAAAACGTTTCAATATAAAGTGCCGAAGGAATTGGAGGAAATGCTTTCCCCAGGAATGCAGGTGCTGATTCCTTTTGGAAACGGCAACCGTATGACCAGAGGGTATGTCTTGGAATTGACGGAGAAAGCGGAGTTTGAAGAAAGCCGTATGAAAGAGATCGCGTCCATTGACCAGGAAGGGGTTTCAGTGGAAGGGGAATTGATTGCATTGGCGGCCTGGATTCGCAAACAGTATGGCGGTACCATGAACCAGGCGTTAAAAACCGTGCTTCCGGTAAAACAGAAGACGCAGCAAAGAGAAAAGCGGACCTTGGTTCTAAACATTTCGGTAAGGGAAGCCAAAAAGTGGCTGGAACAATTCCAGAAGAAACACCATACGGCCCGGCTGCGTTTGCTGGAAGCTTTGGTAAAGGAAAAACGTATTCCCTACGAGGTGGTTACCGGAAAACTGAATATAAAGACAGAAGTCATTCGTGCCATGGAAGAAATGGGAATCCTTACGGTGGAGAGGGAGCTGTCTTTTCGTAATCCCATTTCCGGGAACGTTTCCCCGGAAGAGCCTGTTTTGTTAAATCAGCAGCAGCAGCGGGCTGTAGAAGGGATCCTAAAGGACTTGGAGCAGGAAAAGCCTAAGGTCAGCCTGATTCATGGAGTGACAGGCAGCGGAAAGACGGCTGTTTATCTGGAACTGATTGCAGAGATGGCCTCCAAAGGGAAACAGTCTATCGTGCTGATCCCGGAGATTGCCCTGACGTATCAGACGGTAGTGCGTTTTTATCGGAGATTTGGGGAACGTGTGTCTATTTTAAATTCCCGCATGTCTCCTGGAGAGCGGTATGACCAGTTCCTTCGGGCCAAGAATGGGGAGCTGGACGTGATGATTGGTCCCAGGTCCGCGCTGTTTACCCCATTCCCTGATTTGGGGCTGATTTTGATTGACGAAGAGCATGAAGTCTCCTACAAGAGCGAGACCATTCCCCGTTACCATGCCAGGGAGACTGCCATTGCTCGGGCAAAGCTGGCCGGAGCCGGAGTGGTATTAGGTTCCGCCACCCCTTCTGTGGAGAGTTATGCAAGGGCCATGGAGGGAACTTATCGTTTGTATGAAATGGACAGCCGTGTGCTGGATCGGCCGCTGCCGGAATGTGAAGTGGTGGATTTAAGAGAAGAATTAAAACAGGGCAACCGTTCTGTTTTAAGCAGCCGCCTTCAAAGCTTGATGGAGGACCGCCTAAGCCGCGGCCAACAGATCATGTTGTTTATCAACCGCCGGGGAATGTCCGGGTTTGTTTCCTGCCGCTCTTGCGGTCATGTATTTCGATGTTCCCATTGTGATGTGTCTTTAAATCATCATAATAATGGAAAGCTTGTCTGTCATTATTGCGGATATGAAGAGGCGGCGGTGCGGGTGTGTCCTGTCTGCGGTTCCAAATTTGTAAGCGGCTTTAAAGCAGGCACCCAGAAGGTAGAAGAGCTGGTGAAGAAACGGTTTCCCAATGCCCGGATTCTAAGGATGGACTATGATACCACCAGGAAAAAAGAAGGATATGAGCAGATTCTGTCTGCCTTTGCCAATCAGGAAGCGGATATTTTGATTGGAACCCAGATGATTGTGAAGGGCCATGATTTTCCCAATGTCACCCTTGTGGGAATTCTGGCGGCGGATTTATCGTTACATACCGGGGATTACCGGGGCGGGGAGCGCACGTTCCAGCTTCTGACTCAGGCGGCCGGACGGGCCGGACGGGGAATGGAGAAGGGCCACGTGGTGATCCAGACTTACAGCCCAACTCATTATAGTATACAGCTTGCGGCAAAGCAGGATTACAAAGGATTTTTCCAGCAGGAGATTGCTTATCGCAGCCTGATGAAATATCCCCCGGTGTGGCATATGCTGGTGATGCTGGTGGCGTCTAGGGATTCCATGTACGGCAGCCTCTGTGCGGATCTTCTGGGAAAGAAGGTGGAGCAGGCCATGGAAAAAGGAAAGATTAGCGGACTGTCCATGATTGGCCCGGCGGACGCGGCGGTAGCAAAGGTAAATGACATTTATAAAAAAGTCATTTATTTTAAGCATGAAGAGTATTCTGTACTGGTGCGCATTAAGGACGCCCTGGAGGAATTTGTAAGGAGCCACCGGGAGTTTCAGGATGTAACGATTCAATTTGATTTTAACCCCATGAATGGATTTTAATTTAGGAGGAGACAAAGCAATGGCGTTGAGGACAATTCGCATGATGGGCGATGAGGTATTGAATAAAAAGTGCCGGGAGGTGAAGGAAATGACCCCCCGGATACAGGAATTGATTGACGATATGTTAGAGACCATGTATCAGGGCAATGGCGTGGGCCTTGCCGCTCCTCAAGTGGGAGTGCTAAAGCGGATTACCACCATCGATATTGGAGAAGGCCCGATTGTTTTGATTAATCCTTCCATTATTGAGACGGCGGGAGAGCAGACCGGCAGTGAAGGATGCTTGAGTCTGCCCGGGAAGGCAGGAGACGTAACCAGACCAAATTACGTGAAGGTACGCGCACTGAACCGGCAGATGGAGGAGATTGAGGTGGAAGGGACGGAGCTTTTAGCCCGGGCATTCTGCCATGAGGTAGAACATCTGGACGGCCATATGTATGTGGAGAAAGTGATCGGGGAGCTCTACGAAGTAGAATACGAAGAGGAAGACGCCTAAGGGGCTCTGACTGGACGATACGGCACATGTATCAGAAGGAGGAATGAATGAGAATTATTTTTATGGGAACTCCGGATTTTTCCGTAGGGACATTGGAAGCGCTGATAGAAGCCGGCCATGAGATTGTTCTGACAGTGACGCAGCCGGATAAGCCCAAGGGGCGGGGAAAATCATTACAGATGCCGCCGGTGAAGGAAGCGGCCCTCTCTCACGGACTAAAGGTTTACCAGCCCAGGCGGGTGCGGGAGCCGGAATGCGTGGAATATTTGAAAACCTTTGCTCCGGATTTGATTGTAGTAGTCGCCTTTGGCCAGATTCTTCCGAAAGAGCTGTTGGAGATTCCAAAACACTGTTGTGTCAACGTTCATGCCTCCTTACTGCCAAAGTACCGTGGGGCGGCTCCCATCCAATGGGCGGTCATAAACGGAGAGACGGTATCAGGCGTTACAACGATGCGGATGGACGACGGGATAGATACCGGGGATATGATTATGAAAAAAGAGGTGCCTTTGGCGCCGGATGAAACTGGCGGAAGCCTGTTTGAGCGTCTCTCAGCAGCGGGAGCCTTGTTGTGTGTGGAAACTTTAAAGCAAATTGAGGACGGAACTGCCGTGTATACCCCCCAGGATCCGGCTCAGGCTACCGGTACAAGGATGATTAAAAAGCAGATGGGTGAAATTGACTTTACAAAATCTTCCCTGGAGATTGAACGGTTGATTCGGGGATTAAATCCCTGGCCCAGCGCTTATACTGCCTGGGAGGATAAAACTCTGAAAATTTGGAAAGCTTCTGTAATAGAAAATCAAGAAACCATGGAAGAGAACATCCTGCCGGGAGAGGCGGGATGCGTAGTTTTTGTATCCAAAGACAAATTGTATGTACAGACCTCAAAGGGACTGCTGTCTTTGGAGGAAGTGCAGCTTGAGGGCAAGAAACGAATGGATATCGCCGCTTTTTTACGGGGAAATTGTGTAAAATTAGGGGCGCGTCTGGGACGTGTCTAAGTCCCTGGAGTGTGTAAACCCTAAGGTAAGAAAGGAGAGATACGCATGCCATACGGTTTTTACAGGTTTTGGGACCCTACGTATATCCTGGTCATTATTGGAGCGGTGATTTGTTTGCTGGCTTCTGCCCGGGTACGCATAACATTTTCAAAATATTCCCGGGTGGCCAGCCGATCCCATATGACGGGGGCTCAGACGGCAGAACGGATTTTGCACAGAGCGGGCATTTATGATGTGTCTATCCAGCATGTGCAGGGAAATTTAACGGATCATTATGATCCCAGAAATAAGGTGCTTCGGTTATCCGACAGCGTGTATGGCTCTGCTTCCGTTGCGGCAGTAGGCGTTGCGGCTCATGAATGCGGCCATGCCATACAGCATCAGAATTCCTACGGGCCTTTGGCTATGAGAAGCGCGATTGTTCCGGTGGCAAATTTAGGTTCCACCCTGGCGTGGCCTTTGATTGTGATTGGACTGGTATTTTCCAGAAACAGCGGAAATATTTTTATTACCTTAGGGATTATCTGCTTTTCTCTGGCGGTCTTATTCCAGCTTATTACCCTTCCGGTAGAATTTAACGCCTCTGCTCGTGCTATGCGGATTCTTGGAGAGACCGGGATTTTGGCCAATGATGAGCTAAGAGGCACAAGAAAGGTATTATCGGCTGCAGCATTGACGTATGTAGCCTCTGCGGCGGCGGCTCTTTTACAGCTTCTTCGGCTGGTTCTGCTGTTTTCAGACCGGGGGAAAAGAGAATGACGCAGGTGAACCTTCGGGAGTTGGTACTTTCTATGCTGCTCTCCGTTACCCAAAAGGAAGCTTACAGCCATATGGTGTTAAAAGAAGTCCTGGATAATTATCAATATTTGAGCAAGCAGGAGCGGAGCTTCTTGACCAGAGTGTTTCAGGGGACCTTGGAGCATATGATCTGGATAGATTTTGTAATCAACCGTTTTTCCAAAGTGAGGACTGAAAAAATGAAGCCGGTGATTCGCACAATCCTTAGGTTTAGCGTCTATGAATTAAAATTTATGGACGCCATTCCTCCCAGGGCTACTTGCAGCGAGGCGGTAAAGCTGGCCCAGAAAAAAGGATTTGGGAATTTAAGGGGATTTGTCAACGGCGTACTGCGCAGCATTAGCCGGGAAATGGAGCATATCAGTCTTCCAAAGAGAGAGGCGGGAGAAGCAGAATATTTGTCATTACGCTATTCTATGCCCGTGTGGATTGTATCAGAATGGCTGAAACACTATCCGACGGGACAGGTGGAAGAGATATTAGCGTCATTTTTGGAAGAAGCCCCCACCAGTATCCGGGTAAATACGGCGCGAATCAGCCGGGAAGATCTGAGGAAGCGTTTTGCAGAAGAGGGAATTGATGCAAAGCCTCATCAAGAGCTTCCCGACGGTCTTTTTATTTCCGGATATGATTATCTGGAGGCTTTAAAATCCTTTCAGGAAGGCCTGTTTTATGTTCAGGATATTAGTTCCATGCGGGCGGCCCATAGCTGTCAGGTGCATCCTGGAGATTATGTGCTGGACGTCTGCGCCGCTCCCGGTGGAAAGAGCATTCACCTGGCGGAACTGCTTTCCGGCGCCGGAAGGGTGGAAGCCCGGGATCTGACCCCCTATAAAGTAGGAATCATTCAGGAAAATATAGATAGAAGCAGGCTTAAGAATATCCGGGCAGTACAAAAAGACGCAAGAGTATTTTACCCGGAGGATGAAAAAAGCGCGGATGTTGTGCTGGCGGATTTGCCTTGCTCCGGTTTGGGAGTTATAGGCAAAAAGCCGGATATCAAATATCATATGACCCAGGAAAAAATAGAGCGGCTTGTAAGCCTGCAGCGGGAGATTTTGCATACGGTCTGGCAGTACGTAAAGCCAGGCAAAACCTTTGTATACAGCACCTGCACTATTAGCAGGCAGGAAAATGAAGAAAATGTCAGTTGGTTTCTAAAGGAGCATCCAGACAGCCGTCTGTTACAACAACAACAATATTTGCCCCTCCAGGGAGAACAGGACGGTTTTTTTCTGGCGAAACTGATAAAGGAGAACTATGAGTAAAACGGATTTGAAGTCATTGAATATCAAGGAATTGGAGGAATTCATAAGGTCTCTGGGGGAGAAATCCTTTCGCGGAAGGCAGATATATGCATGGCTGCATCGCCGTCTGGCGGGTTCTTTTGATGATATGACAGATATTTCCAAAGGATTGAAGGACAAACTAAAGGATTGCTGCAGCCTTACCCTGCTTCGTAAAGAAACCATGCAAGAATCCAAGGAGGACGGCACCAGGAAGTATCTATTCGCCTTAGAGGACGGTAATATGGTAGAAAGCGTCCGAATGCGCTATCAGCACGGAATCAGCGTCTGCATTTCCTCTCAGGTGGGATGCCGGATGGGATGCAGGTTTTGTGCGTCCACACTGGGGGGCCTTGTGCGGAATCTGACGCCGGCTGAAATGTTGGATCAGATCTATCGGATTCAGGCGGATACCGGAGAGAGGGTCTCTCATGTGGTGGTGATGGGAACCGGGGAGCCTTTGGATAATTATGAAAATCTTGTAAAATTTCTGGGAATGCTTACCGATGAAAACGGCTTACATATCAGCCAGAGAAATGTTACCGTTTCCACCTGCGGAATCGTACCGGGCATCCGGCGGCTGGCAAAGGAACAGCTGCAGATTACATTGGCTTTATCCTTACATGCTCCGAATCAAAAGAAACGGGAGCTTTTGATGCCAATTGCAAAGAAATATGAGCTTTCCCAAGTGCTTGACGCCTGTGACGATTATTTTTTACAGACCAGGCGAAGGATGACCTATGAATATGCTCTGGCAGGGGGCGTGAACGACTCTAAGGAGGACGCCAAGGAGTTGGGAGTGCTGCTGCAGGGCCGGCATTGTCATGTAAATTTGATTCCGGTAAATCCCATCAAAGAGCGGGAGTATGTGCAGTCTAAGGGGGATGTGATTCGGAATTTTCAAAATTTGCTTGAAAAATATGGAATAAATGTTACTATAAGAAGGGAAATGGGCCGGGATATTGACGGGGCCTGTGGCCAGTTAAGGAAACGTTATGCAGAAAGGTAGGCGAGACGAATGAAGACTTTTTCCATGACGGATAAAGGGCGGATGCGGGAAATGAACCAGGATTTCGTATTCACTTCTGAGCGGCCGGTGGGAAATCTGCCAAACCTGTTTATCGTTGCGGACGGAATGGGCGGACACAACGCAGGAGATTACGCCTCCAGATATGCAATCGAAGTTATTGTAAAAGAAATTATGGAATGTAAGGCGAAGGAGCCGGCGGCGGTATTTGCCAGGGCCATAGGGCGGGCGAACCGGGAGCTGGTGCATAAAGCGGCAGAAGAGTCCCGGCTGCTTGGCATGGGAACAACGACAGTGATTGCCGCGTTACAGGACCATCATTTGTGGGTGGCAAATGTAGGAGACAGCCGGCTGTATCTGATTCATGATAAAATACATCAAGTGACCAGGGATCATTCTCTTGTAGAAGAGATGGTACAGCGGGGTGAATTAGAGCGAGAGGCGGCCAGGGTACATCCGGATAAAAATATTATCACCAGGGCCGTAGGGGCTACCAATGAGGTGGCGGTGGATATTTTCGAGGTGGATTTAGAACCGGGGACGCAGATATTGATGTGTTCTGACGGGTTAAATAATATGATAGACGACGATCAGATTCTGGCAATTGTAAAGAGCCAGAGGGATATTGTGGAACAGGTAGAAAAGCTGGTGGAAAAAGCCAATGAAAACGGTGGAAAAGACAATATTACAGTGATTATGATAGATCCATTTTCAGGTGAAGCGTGAGTTTGGAAGTGAGGATTCCAGATTTGCCTGGATGACGCAGTAAGTGTGTCAGAAGGAGGAAAACATGTTGACAGAAGGAATGTATATCGCCGACAGATATGAGATTGTAGGAAAAATCGGTACAGGCGGAATGTCTGATGTATATAAAGCGAAAGACCACATTTTGGGCCGCCACGTGGCAATTAAAGTGTTAAAACAGGAGTTTTCGGAAGATGTGAACTTCGTGACAAAATTCCGTACGGAAGCCCAGTCCGCAGGGGGATTGGAGCATCCTAACATCGTGAATATTTACGATGTGGGAAGCGAAGACGGCATGTACTATATTGTGATGGAATATGTGGAAGGCATCACCTTAAAGACTTATATTGAGAAAAAAGGGCAGCTGTCTTACAAGGAAGCAGTCAGTATTGCCATACAGGTGGGCCGGGGAATGGAAGCGGCTCATAACAAACATATCGTACACCGGGACATTAAGCCCCAAAATGTGATTATTTCCACAGAGGGAAAGGTAAAGGTAACGGACTTCGGGATTGCCAGGGCGGCAAATACCAATACCATTCATTCCGATGTGATGGGATCCGTACATTACACTTCACCAGAACAGGCCAGAAACGGTTTTGTAGACGGCAAAAGTGATATTTATTCTCTGGGAATTGTAATGTATGAAATGGTTACCGGAAGGGTTCCCTTTGACGGAGATACCACCGTGGCCATTGCAATCCAGCACCTTCAGGAGGAGATGACGCCTCCCAGCGCCTTTGCGCCGAATCTTCCCATCAGTATGGAGAAAATCATTGTAAAATGTACCCAGAAAAGTCCGGACCGGCGTTATGAGAACATCAGCGATTTGCTGGTAGATCTGAAAAAGGTTTTAATCAGTCCCAATGAAGATTTCGTTACGCTGATTCCCATTGGCCAGGATAATAAGACCAGGATTATCCAGCAGGAAGAAGTAGATACCATTAAAAAAGAAACAAATAAGATTTATTATACAGAGGAGCCAGAAGAAGAGGATGAGGAGGAGGAAGACGAGGAGGATGACGGAGGATTTTTGAATCCCAAGATGGAGAAGGCCGTTACCATTGCAGGCATTGTGGCGGCCGTAATCATTGTGATTATCATCCTGTGTATTTTAGGAAGCGTAACCGGGCTCTTTAAATTTGGCGGCGGAAGCGGCAAGGACAAAGACAATAAAGAAAATCCCCCCATTACAGAAAATGACCAGCCGGGAACAAATGGGGAAGAGGATCAGCAGGAGGAACCGAATAAGGAAGAGGAAACGGTAACCATGATTTCTCTCATTGGCAAGACGCCGGAGGAAGCGAAAACCGCGCTGAATGACATAGGCTTAGGCTACCGTGGAGAAAAAACGGCGCCTTCCGATCAATACGATGCAGGAAAAATTATTGACCAGAGTCGGAAAGAGGGAGAGCAGGTTCCCCTTCATGAAACCATCGAAGTAACTATTTCCAGCGGAGCGGGAGAGTTTGATTTGACGTCCGTTGTAGGGCAGGATGAAGATACTGCAAAACGAACCCTGGAGGATATGGGACTTTCGGCCGTTACCGACGATTTTGTATACGATGATTCTGTTCCCGAGGGGAAGGTGATATCTCAAAGTCCGGAGTCGGGAAGTAAGGTGAAAAAAGGAGATACCGTAAGGCTGATTGTAAGCCGGGGACAGGAAAGCCGTATGGTGCCGGATGTCACCAATCTTTCAGAAGCAGACGCCAGGGCGAAGTTAGAGCAGGAGGGCTTTTACGTTTCAGATGTGACGACGGAATACCACGATACCATAGCAGAAGGCTGTGTGATCCGCCAAAGTCCCAACGGTGGGGAATACAGAAACAAAGGAGCGGCAGTTTCTCTGGTGCTGAGCATGGGCAAGCAGGCGGTTTATTATTCTTATAGCGCAACCTTTGCAAAACCTAAGGATTCTCAGGGAAGTACGGTGGAAGAAGTAGTAGTGTCGGCAGAGCTGATGTCTGGGGACGGCAGCGTTTCCATTCCTGTGGAAATTGACGACCAGGGTGGCAGTATTGTAATTTCAGCCAGCAATATTGAAAATATCAGCAGCGGCCTTTTGACCATATATTGGGAATGGACGGAGCCTGAAATCGTAGATGAAGAAACCGGAGATATTATAGAAGCGGAAAGGAATGAGACAGATACTACCGGGCCGTTAAATGTCAGCTTCCAGCAGCAGTAAAAACGGAGGGCCGTTAAAATCATGCAGGGAAAAATAATCAAAGGAATTGCGGGGTTTTATTATGTCCATACAGGGGAAGAAGGCACGTTTGAGTGCAAAGCCAAAGGGATTTTTCGGAAAGAAAAGCAAAAACCTCTGGTAGGAGATACAGTTGTGATGGACATTATTAATCCGGAAGAAAAAACAGGAACGATTGTGAAAATTCTTCCCAGAAAAAATCAGCTGATTCGTCCTGCCGTAGCGAATATTGACCAGGCTTTGGTGATTTTTGCCGCGGCCAGCCCTGCACCGAATTTTCACTTACTGGATACATTTCTGGTGGCGATGGAGTATCAGAACGTAGATACGGTAATCTGCTTTAATAAGCAGGATTTGATAGAACAAGAACAGACGGCGCAATTAAAGCGCCGTTATGAAAAATGCGGACGTCGCGTGATTTTTACCAGCGCTTTGGTTTCAAAAGGTATGGAAGAATTGCAGGAGCTTCTTGCCCATAAGACCACGGCAGTGGCAGGGCCTTCTGGCGTAGGAAAGTCTTCTTTGGTGAATCTGATTCAATCGGATGTACAAATGGAAACGGGAGAAATCAGCGAAAAATTAGAGCGGGGAAAGCATACGACCCGGCATTCCCAATTAATCTGCATCAATCAAGACACGTATATTATGGATACTCCCGGATTCAGTTCTCTGTATGTAGATGGAATTCCCCTGGAGGAGTTAAAGGAATATTTTCCGGAATTTTCCCAATACGAATCTCAGTGCCGTTTTTTGGGCTGCAGTCATATTCATGAGCCGGACTGCGGGGTGAAGGAAGCCTTAAAGCAGGGGGCTATTCATGAAGAGCGTTATGAGACCTATGTATCCATATATAACGAAATCAAAGAAAAAAAGAGGTATTAAAAATGAAGTATTTATCCCCATCTCTCTTGGCGGCGGATGCTTCCAGGCTGGGAGAGCAGGTGAAGGCCATAGACCAGGCAGGCGCCCAGTATGTGCATATTGATGTGATGGACGGATGTTTTGTTCCAAGCATTAGTTACGGAATCCCGGTGATATCGTCTCTTCGTCCTTGTACAAAACGAGTATTAGATGTACACTTGATGATAGAGGAGCCGGTGCGTTACGCCAGGGAGTTTGTAGAAGCAGGAGCAGATCTGGTAACAGTACATGTGGAAGCTTGCAGACATCTGGATCGGACGGTGTATACCCTTCGGGAACTGGGAGTGCGCACAGGGGTGGCTTTAAACCCGGCGACGGATATCAGATGCTTGGAATATATTTTGCCAAGTCTTGATATGGTACTGCTTATGACGGTGAATCCCGGCTTTGGGGGACAAAAATTTATTCCTTATTCTCTGGATAAAATCAGAGATTTAAAGGATATGATTACAAAAAAAGGTTTGCATGTGGACATCGAAGTGGACGGCGGGATTACCTTAGAGAATGTGTCGGATGTTTTGGCGGCAGGAGCGAATGTGATTGTGGCAGGATCCGCAGTATTTCGAGGAAATATAGAAGAAAATGTATCAGAATTTTTGAAAAAAATGGATTAGTGCGGCGTCCGTTGCCTGCATGTAGATTATAAACTTAAACTACAGCGGCTTTTCATGGCATGCTGCTGCAGGAAGGATGAAAGAAGATAAATGAAAGCGGCGATTGTAGCAGGGGGAACCATTGATCGGGATTTTGTTCTGGACTACATGAAAAAAGAAAATTACCAGGTTACCTTGGCAGCAGACCGGGGCCTGGAATTTTTTTATGCGAATCATTTGACGCCTGATATTATCGTAGGGGACTTTGATTCGGTGGATCCTTTGGCGTTGGAGTTTTATCAGAAGGAAGGAGCCGAAGGAAAACAGTCCAGGATTATTCCATTGAACCCTATGAAGGATGATACGGATACGGGACATGCTCTTTTGACCGCTCTTTCCATGGGATGCCACCAGATACACATTTTTGGAGCCACTGGGAGCCGCCTGGATCATGTGCTGGGAAACCTGCAGCTGTTAGGCTATGCCTTGCGGGCAGGCGTTGACTGTGCAATCCTGGATACTTCTAATAAGATTCGTTTGATTCAGAAGGAGACGGTTCTGAACAAGCAGGAGCAGTTCGGGAGGTATGTTTCACTGATCCCTTATACCCCCCAGGTTACGGGGCTGACCTTGGAGGGATTTCTCTATCCCCTGAAAAATCATGTGATGGGTTGCTTCTATAGAGAAGATGCGGCGCCCATCAGCGGCGTCAGCAATGAAATTGTGGATGATACGGCGAAGATTATGCTGGAAGATGGGATTTTGGTGTTGGTGGAATCACGGGATAAGGGGGAAAGTGTATGATACAACTGGAAACTTGGGAGTGGTAGAGAAAATAAATTGCTAACGGGTACTTGGCAGTAACATAGAACTCTGATAGTTGAATAAAGGATTTACACTTCAGCAGCTTATTGGTATAATTAAATTACCATATGAAAGGCGAATATAGAAAGTAGGTGATTGTATGCCAAGTGCAGCAGATATAATAAAAGATTATATTATAGAATTTTCCAGATTGCAAGATTGGATGATTCCCATTAAAGAAACTAATCCAGAAACATATAATTCAATGCATAAAAGGTACATTGAGTTAAAAGTTACATTGTTGAGTTTGGGCGTCAATCTTACAGAGCTTGACAGGATCAAAGAATAACAAGCAAAATTCTGTCATAATTATGTCCCTAAGAGAAGGCGTATAAAATATCACAGATAAGACCAGTACAGATATCAGAAATGCAACAGAAAATTTTGAACTTTGCCATTCAAAGCGTGAACCATTGTTTATTACAAAGAATGGCTACGGTGATTTAGTAATAATGGGTATTGAGGTATATTTGAAAGGAAATTTTTATGGCTTTGGCTAATTGTTCTGAATGTGGTAAAAATATTATAGGGAAATAGTTTTAAGCAGACTATTTCCCTGATTCTTTATAATTATTATTCTGAAGGGATGCAATTCAAAAGTGCTCTGGGTAGTAATATAAATAAAGCCAGTTCTGAAATTGGACTGGCTTATTTTCGTGTACTTCAATTATGACGATCATCCAGAAGAAGAGGAACGATAATAAATTTTTCTGATTCAGGAATAAACAGGCGTTTTCGTAAGTATGGAATAGTCGAAAATCTTGCAAGGTGTATTGAAAGTTTATCGGAAAATTTCATATTTTTTAAATGAAAAAATATGAATGAAACCAGATAAGGAGAAACTCAAAAATTATATTTAGGACAGCAGACACGACAAGATGGAGTGAATATCTTATTTGGAGGAATTACAAAATGGCAAAATCATTATTTGAGGAACTGGGTGGCAAATACGAGCGGCATGGCGATTATTTAATACCGTGTTTGTCTGTACCCGCCGAAGAAGAACAGCCCATAG
>CAMNQH010000055.1 GCA_946549035.1 uncultured Lachnospiraceae bacterium
CCTTTTTATTACAGATGGGGAGAACAGCGACAAACATGAAACGGATGCTATTATAAGAAGATCATCCGAAAAAAATGTGTTTATTCAATTCATCGGCATCGGGAATGAAAAGTTTAAATATTTGGAGAAGCTGGATGATATGCGGGGCAGAAAAAGGGATAATACGGGCTTTTCCAAAATGAAGGATTTAGACAAAGCGGATGATAAGGAGCTGTATACAACGGTGCTGAAGCAGTTTTCCAAATGGTTGAAGGGGCTGCAATAGGATATTGTACAGTAGGAAAGAAAGGCTGCATCGGCGGCCTTTGTTGCCGTGCCGGAAGACGGAAATCAGAAAAATATTTGGAAAGACGCAGGGGAGTATTGTCAAAAGGAGTAAGTTGTTATATAATTCCTCTGTAAATAGGTGACAGGAGAAGCGATTATTGCAGGGGAGGTGATTACACTGGATGATACCAAAACGCGAATCATTTTTGCGGCAATAAAGGCTGTGCGGCAATATGGCTTAGAGGGAGTGCGCATCCAAAACGTCAGCGAGCTGGCTGGGATTTCATCGGGAGCAATTTACCGTCACTTTGACAGCAAGGATCAACTGCTGGTGGAATGTTTCACTTATGTGGACAAACAGGTGGCGGCAATTTTTGAACGTTTGAGATTCAATCCGTTGCGTATGCTTACTGATCCTATGGGAGTGGTAAAGGAGCTGTGGCTGCCTTATTTTCGGTTTTGGATATCCCACCCGGATGAAACAGTGTTCTATCACCGTTTCCGGGACAGTACGTTTTTTCCCCAATACGACAAAAGCCGGGATGTGACCTATTTCAAGACGTTTATTGGAATGGTTCAAGTTTTCAAAAAAGTGTTTCCCAGTCTGGACAGGATTAACCAGGATTTGCTGTGGCTCCATGTCCTTACATCTACTGTTATGTATGCAAAATATGTAGTGGAGGGAATACTGCCAAACAATCAGGAGACTGAGGATACGGTGTTTCAGCTGCTGACTACCGGGCTAAGCGGCTACTTAAAGCCAGATAAACCCTCAAAGTCGAGAAAAAAATGAAAATGTACCGCTGTGAGGCGGTTCATTTTTAACCATATGATAGTGAACATTCACATACATTTGTCCCCAAGGCGTTACGAACGGGGCATTTTTTTAGGCCTAATGTAAATAAACGTTTACTTACTTCATTTGTAAACAAAGAGGAGGATATGAAATGAATATGCTTGATCGCTATAATTGTGGCTGTAAACGGTTTTTAAGAAAATTAAAGCCTCGAAATAACCGTGGAGTACGGTTTGCTATGCTCCTTTTATGCTTGTCCGTGCTGTCAGGACTTTTGCCGGCATTAGCCATGGCGGCAGAGGATCATGAGAAATTATGTAACATTGTGAATTTTCAAAGTATTGCCCTTCACTACCCTGGCGCAGACGGACAGCCGGTAGGAGAAAAAGTCTTGGATCATGCGTTGATTGAGAAAGGCGAGAGACTGGTATTACAGTATACCTATGAGATTACAGAGGAACAATGCAGCCAGATTGCGTCAGGAATAAACTATTATCTGGAGGTGTCTCCCCACTTGGTACTTCCCAATTTGGGCAATGGATCGCCTTTAACAGTAAAAACAGAAGATGGAGAGCAAGAGAAATTTGGAACTATTTATGCAGACGGTAGCAACGCATGGGTAGTGTTCGATGAAAAGCAAGACGGCAGCGGAACAGTTCTGTCAGACTACGGCAGTCTTCTGGACGCCAATTTCTATTTGGAATGCAGCCGGGCGGATCAGCCGCCGGATGATGAATCTCCCATACCCGGGCACAACAACCTCTATGCCATGAAGTTTGAGACGGGCGCGGAATTGCATTTCGGCTATTGGGAGAAGGATCCGGTGACAGGGAAAGCCACAATCGACAAAAGAGGCAGCTTTCAGGATAAAAGAATTACTTGGGAAATTGACTATACTCCCTGGCAGAATCCAGCCCCGGACGATCCTGTGACAGCAGATACTTCCTTTGAGCTGAGAGATGCAATTGATACTTCTTTGCATCACTATGTACCGGACAGCGTAACAATCGACGGAGCGCCCGTAACCGTTTTTACCTCCCGGGACGACGTTCCAAAAGGCATAGAAGCCTATATGCTTACAGAAACGTCAGAGGACGGCTCTAATACAACCTTACTCTTTGGGGGCGCAAAATTTAGCGCGGGAAAGGCGACTCAAGGGGATGTGATAACTCCCATGAAGATTACGTATCAGACTTTAGTCAACGATGATCTACTTTTGCCGGGCAGCGCAGGCGCTAAGCAGGTAACAAACGCCGCCGAATTATTTGCCGGCGTAGGCGATGCATACGCACCTTTAAATATTAGCAGCAGCAGTACCGTAACGATTCCCCCATCCAAATGGCTGACAAAAGAAGGGTACACAACTCGTAATCCGGGCAGTGGTTCCACCACTGATTGGAAGATTACATTTTGGCCCAACGGCTTTGTGTTTACCCCAGACAATAGCTTGACGCTCCATGATCAACTTCCGGCAGGCAGTACGCTGGTGGCGGACTCGGTAAAGGTAAACGAAATGGCAGTATCGGCCACAGCCGGAATGAATCATGATTTTACGATTTCCCCGATTATAACAGATAATCAGCTTGTCACTGTCACCTATCAAACCCAGGCGCCGGAAGAGATGTATGACAGTGGAACAAGCCTTGGAAATAATGTTGCTTGGTTTACATTTGGATATAATGGAAGGGATTATCAGACGCCTAAAGCCACAACTTTGGTCAGCAGCGGGGACGGCACCGGAACCCCCGGTACGGCTACATTAGTGAAAACAAATAAGGGATATAATGGAGCGGCCCGCACCATTGAATGGACAGTAACCATTAACCCTCACAGGGCATACCTCAAAAGCGGCACGTTTACAGATGACTTAAAGATTGGAGGAAACTGTGGCATAGCTGGACATACCAGCGGCCTGGAATTGGTAGGCGGCGAACAAGGGGTTTCCGTTTTGGTGGACGGAATTATTCCTGATGATCCCCATCTGGTGCAGGTGGAGTATAACAATCAGCAAATGATCGTTACAGCTCAAAACATCGGTGCAAAACCGATTACCCTTACTTATACTACAAAAGTATGCGACCCCTGTATTTTTGCGAACAACACCTCAAAAGTCCCGTTTAAAAATATTATTTCCACTAAAAATATGGTGATTGGAAAAGATACTACCATAGAGCGAACAGCCATGGCTGAAAGTACGGCTAATGTCAGCGCCGCAGTTTTGACCAAGAAGGCGCCGGTTTATGATTACGCCAGCGGCGCCATGAAATGGACGGTGGAGGTGGACGCGGCGGGACTGCCTATGTCTGATGTATGCTTAACAGATGATCTGCCCATGGGGTTGACTTATGTAGAGAATTCCCTCACCACGGATCCCATGAGTTCGGATGCATCTGCAAGTGTGCAGGGACAAGAGCTGACCATTTATTTAGGTACAGTCACAACAAAAACTACCGTTACCTTTGATACCAAGGTTGATCCGGAAAAAATGGGTTTCAGCAGCAATGAGGCGGTTGTAGTACAGAATAGGATTAGCATGAACGGTCAGGCGGACGGCGTAACATTTGCGGAGGTTTCCCATAGTGTAAAGCAGAGTTTTTCCAACCATGGCCTTGTTAAGAGCAGTACAGTGAATAACAAGCAAGAGCTCATTCAATATGAAGTGCTGATTAACCCTTATGGCCTTGCGCTTCCGGAAAACCCTTCTCTTGTGGACACTCTGGATGTACGGCTTCAATTGGACACAGACAGCTTGCGTTTTTACAAAGCAAAGCTGACAGGGACAACTGCATCTGACGCACAGAAGCCAAGCTATATCATGGAGGGAAAGGGCGAATCACTGAAGATCATGGACTTTGACCCAAACGCCAACAGCTTTACTGTACAGCTTCCCATTGACGCTGGCAGCCGGGACGCCTATGTGCTTACCTATACGGCGGACATTATCAACTATCAAGCAGGGGGCTACAGCAATAACGTTCGCTTTGAGGGCGGCTCTGTTTTGCTGGGCGGGAATAAAAATAACAGTGCTGTTGTCGGCGGCGGAGGTGGCGGCGGAGGCGGTGGTGTTGCCGCCCGGAAAGCGGTCGTTGCCATTACCAAAACGGACAGTGAGAATCAAATGCCCCTTGCAGGAGTATCCTTTTTACTGTATCAATGGGACAATGACCGCAATGAGCGGGGGCTGCCTTTTGCCCAGGGGACAACCGATCATCAGGGAAAGCTGTCGTTTAAGGTAACTCCTGGGGCGTCTTATGAACTGGTGGAAAGCGAAAGCCTTCCAGGTTATGGCGCCTCACTTGGGTGGGAGAGCCTTCCCGATGGTGTGACGGAAACAGAAAATAGCCTTTTCCTTACAGCGGGAGAAGCAAAATCAGAACTGGCATTGGAGCTGACAAATGAAGCCTGTACCGCTGATATTTGCTTTAAGCTGGTAAATGAATATGATATCCCCATGGCTGGTGAAACAGTAAAGATATTTGCATCTGATCCCACTGGAAAGCCTGACCTGGATCCGGTGAAAGTAGTAACCGTGTCTTTTGATGGAACCGTTACACTTCCGGGAATTCGGCGGGGCGCGAACTATTATATTTCGTATTCAGGCGGCATGATAACGGTAGAAGTACCTATTCAGGACAATGAGGAACCAAAGGTGATTTTGCCGGACGGCACGACGACAGTATTGAAAGATTATCTGGTTACAGGCAGCACGGCTCGGGATCAGCAGTGGACGTTGACTGTCAACAAAGTAATTAGCGGCAGCACAGCGCCTCTGCCCGGAGCCACTATCGGTTTGTATGCTGACGCAGCTTGCCGGACATTGATTAAAACGGATGTGAGCGCACAAAATGGAAGTATTACATTTTACGGGCTGATAAAGGGTCAAAATTACTGGTTGAAGGAAGTAGAAGCGCCTTCTGGTTATAATGTGAATACGACCGTATATGAGGCCAGTGAAACGACTTCCAACGTGACGATCGCAAATACCCCCAAGGCGCCGTCTGTAAAGCCCGATGAGCCCAATCAGCCTGACGAACCCGACCAATCGGATGAGCCTGATGTACCCAGCCAACCTGATCAGCCTGACAACCCCGACCAACCTGATGCATCGGACGACCCCGGTGAGCCGGACGTTCCCGATGCTCCCGATGAATCAGACAAGCCCAATAGGCCTGGGCCGGACGTTCCCGATGCTCCCGATGAATCAGACAAGCCCAGTAGGCCTGAGCCGGACGTTCCCGATGCCCCCGATGAATCAGACAAGCCCAGTGAGCCGGATGTTTCCGATGCCCCTGATGAATCAGATAAACCCGGTAGGCCTGAGCCGGACAGGCCCCAGGAACCGGAGAAGCCCAGTGAGCCGGATAGTTCCGAGGAATCAGAGGAACTCAGCGAGGCGGACAGTTCCAAGGAACCGGATAATTCTGACCAATCCCAGGACTCAGGCACACCTGCCAGCCCCAGCAATAAGGGTTATAGAAATTCCGGCAACGCCTCCACTCCTCAAACGGGAGACGATACGCCGCTTTTGATTGTGGTCACATTGTTATCAGGCATTTTATTAGGGGCTATGACGTTACATCGGTTTTTGGAGTCAAAAAAGCATGAGAAAAAATAAAATAGTTCATATTCTCTATGTGATAGTACTGGTAATTTTTATCATATTTGGCACGATGCTGGTTATCCGGTTAGCAGAACTGCGCCGTGGAAATATGTTTTATCAGCAAGCGGCGGAGACAGAATCACTGGTTTTTGCTGCTTCTGACAATTCCATTTCGTCTGTAACATCTGATATTTGGCTTCCTGTATTCGAGAATCAAGAATGCGGGCCCGTATTGCCTAAGATACACGAAGGATCCTTACATCTATCTCGGTTTGCGGAAAAATATCCTGAAACGGCTATCTGGCTGAAACTTCCCGACACGCCGCTGAGTTATCCTGTAATGCTGGGGAAAGATAATCAGTTTTATTTAAATCATCTGCCTGATGGAAGTAAAAATGCTCTGGGCAGCCTGTTTTTGGATTATCGTACGAAGGAGGACAGTGGGAATTTCATTATTTACGGACATAACGGATCGGGTGGAAAAATGTTCGGACTATTGAAACAATATGAATCCCAGGACTATTTTTTGCAGCATAAGACAATCACCATAGCTACCATGGACTCCGTATATGTCTGTCCGATTTTTTCGGTGCGGCGGGTGGAAGCGGGCAGCGATGCTTATAGGCTGGAGTTTGAGGATGAGGAAAGCCTGATAAGTTACATCAATCAAGCAGCTTTGGAATCCATTTATCCGATTGACATTGAGTTAGAGGACGCCACAAAAGTGATTACTTTATCCACTTGTACCGGTTGGCCAAATCAGCGTTTGATTGTGCAGGCGGTGATACTGTAGGCAGTGCAATGCGCTGATAAAGCTTATTTCTTTTTATAATAGAATTATGTATAATAAGAATAGTGGCAAGTTTTAATGAAAGAAGGAGGATGGAATATATGTTAAGTCCGAAAGAAGTAGTGAATAAATGGATAGATGCTTTTAACGCCGGTGATGTCGATGGGATTATCAGTCTGTATGACGATGATGCAATAAATCATCAGGTTGCAAATGAGCCTGTTACAGGGATTGACGCTATCAGAGAGATGTTTACAAATGAGTTTGCAACTGCGAAAATGGTTTGCATTGCGGAAAATATGTTCGAAGATGGTCAATGGGCCATTTTAGAATGGAAGGATCCGTTAGGATTACGTGGATGCGGATTTTTTCATGTTGTAAATGAAAAGATAGTATTCCAGAGAGGATATTGGGATAAGCTTTCTTTTTTACAGGTGCATAATATCCCGAATGAAAGCGCTATTTGAATTTCATGCAGCCAGTGAAATTTTTTAAAAATTGGTATTGATTATTTTAGGAGCGTTCAGTTTAATTCCTAAGGGGGATCATCCAGGATACAGGGAGGAGCTCTGTTGTGAAACAGGACATTTATATTAGAAAAGCGGTAGAAGCAGATATCGATGATATTGAGAAGCTGTATGAGGATGTATGTGATTACCTAAAAATGCACAAGAATTATCCCGGGTGGAAAAAAGGAATTTATCCGGCTCGTTTTCATGCAGAAAACGGGCTGATAAAGCAAACGCTATATGTTGCCCGGATGGAAGAGAAAACAGTAGGAACCATGATTTTAAATCATGACCCGGAAGAAGGGTATAAAGATGGAAAATGGCTGACGGAGGACGATTACAGGCATATTTGTGTAATTCATACGTTGGCTGTTCACCCTGATGCTTTAAAATGCGGCGTAGGAACAGAATTATTGATATTTGCGGAACAGACGGCACGGAAAGAAGGGTGTGTAAGCATCAGGCTTGATGTGGTAAAAGGAAATATCCCTGCAGAGCAGCTTTATCAAAAAAATGGATATGAGCTGGCAGGAACGGTAAGCTTGGGATATGAAGATCCGGGGCTGTACTGGTTTCATCTATATGAAAAAATCTTGTAAAAGGAGAGTATCCTGCTAGGGGGCTTCCATGCAGTTTTGAAATAATTTGAGTTTTAAGACAACAGTAGTATAGACAGAAAATAAGACTGTGGTAGTATGAATGTGTGGCCACTACTACAGTCTTATAAAAGGAGGTGCTGTTGAATGGACGTCAAGTTGTTCGATTCTGAGCTGAAAGTGATGTCTGTCCTTTGGCGTGATGGCGACGTGCCGGCTAAGTATATCGCTAAATTGCTTACGGAAGAACTGGGATGGAATGTGAATACCACGTATACACTGATTAAGCGTTGTATCAAAAAAGGAGCGGTTGAACGTTCCGATCCTGGCTTCATGTGCCATGCGCTTGTTCCCAAAGAGGAAGTTCAGGAGGCAGAAACAAATGAACTGATTGACAAGGTGTATGATGGCTCTGCTGATAAGCTGTTTGCGGCGCTGCTGGGACGGAAAAAATTAAGCGCCGCACAAATCGAAAAGCTGAAACAAATCGTCGGTGATTTGGAGTGAGGTGGTATGAATGAGCTTGCTGGAGATGAGTTTTGCCGGAAGCGTATTGATTTTAGCAGTCATTGTCATACGCGCCCTGACAATTAATTTGTTATCCAAAAAGTCCAGTACAGGTATAATACTTTGTCCAAATGAAGTGAGAGAATATAAGGAGCGTTTTTGCTTGTGTTTATCAGCCAAAGAATTTACAATAGGAAATAGGTTATTGAAGGCGGATTATAACAATATCAGATAGAGTAAACAAGATGGTGGAAGAATGATAATTAGTGCAAGCCGAAGGACAGATATCCCAACATACTACTCTGAATGGTTGTTTCATAGACTTAAGGAAGGGTATGTTCTGGTAAGAAATCCTATGAATATTCATCAAATCAGCAGAATAAATTTATCTCCCGATGTTATTGACGGAATCGTTTTTTGGACGAAAAATCCTGTACCAATGCTGAGGCGCCTTTCTGAACTGGATGGATATAATTACTATTTCCAGTTTACTTTAACGGCATATGACAGAGATGTAGAGGCTAATCTTCCATCAAAGAACAAGATTATTATCCCTGCTTTTCAAAAGTTATCTCGGGTAATTGGGCGTGAAAAGGTAATATGGAGGTACGATCCTATTTTTTTCAACGACAGATATACCATGGAATATCACTGCAAGTATTTTCAGGTATTAGCAGCAAAGCTTGGGGATTATACGGAAAAATGTACCATAAGCTTTCTTGATTTCTATCGAAATACCGCCCGAAATATGCAATTTTTAAAAGTACAGCAAGAGACGAAGCAGCAGCAATTAGAAATCATGCAGAGGTTTTTGGATATTGCAAAAAAATATGGGATTTATATAGATACTTGTGCCGAAGCCATTGAAGCTGACAAATTAGGAATTTCTCATGCTCACTGCATTGATGGGGAGAGATTGGAACGGATTGGGAAATATAAATTAGCTATCGGCAAGGATCCAAATCAACGGACAGAATGTGGATGTATTGCCAGTATAGATATTGGAACCTACAATACCTGTAGGAATGGATGTTCCTATTGTTATGCAAATAATAGTTATAAAACCGTTGAGAAACATACGCAGATTCATAATCCATCAGCCCCGCTTCTTTTTGGGGAAGTTGGGGCGGATGATGTGATAAAGGAACGTATCGTAACTTCGTGCAGAGAATATCAGAGGACGCTGTTTGATTTGTAGAAAAGTAGTACGGGTTGTTTAAAATAAAGCATTCATGATAGTCTTGACAAGTATGAAGGGATGAGGGTGGGCATATTATATCAAATCGTGTCAACCGTGCCAATGTATATAACCTGATTGTGACACGATATTTTTAATATGTCAGCAAATGAGGAAAGTATTAACATCAAAACAGTAAGCAAATCTGCGGCCTTATAATTGTTTCAGTATCTTTCCAATGTCTGCATTGATACAGATGGAACGCTTTGCAATTTCCTCGGGTACGTAGGCTTCCCCATAATTGAAACAGACATAAATTGCCTTCGGATTCGCCGCCGTCATTTGCCAAAACGGATATTTAATAATTCCCGGCGTATTACCGCCGACACCTAATTCCAAATATATAATGTGTAAATCTTTATGACGGCTCATAAAGGTTTGATACCTGTCTGCCGCCATATGCCAGCCGTTATCTTCAACAAAGGTACTGTCTGACCGTAAATTCATTGACATAGGCGCGCCGCAAATTGGGCAATACGGAACTAACGCGGAGGGAATACGCATGTCTTTTTGTTCAGCAACCATTTTTTTAATCAGGGGTTCGTTATCATAAGTTTTAGTGTGGCAAGGCTTTGAACACTGCCATAATCCATAATCGCCTTGTGTATAAAATAATCTGTGCTTATCAAAACCTGCCTTTTGAAAACAATGGTCTACATTTGTTGTTAAAACAAAATAGTTCTTGCCCTGTACCAAATCGTATAAATCATGATAGACGTTTTTGGGCGCATTTTGGTAACGGTTTATAAAAATGTAACGGCTCCAATACGCCCAATGTTCTTCTAATGTATTATAGGGATAAAAGCCTGCGGAGTACATATCCTTAAACTTATATTTTGCGATGAAATCCGGGAAGTTGTCTTCAAACCGTCTTCCGGAATACGTAAATCCGGCGGAAGTAGACAGTCCTGCCCCTGCTCCTATCAAGATAGCGTCTGCACTCTGAATTTTTATTTTTACTTTTTCGATATTATCCCAATAATTGTTTGTAGATTTCGTAGTCGTAATCTTTGAAAACATTAAAAATTACCTCTATTTGATTTGGATTCTTTTTCTGATAATCTTTTACCGTATGGATTGCTAGTTCGGCGGCAGCTTCATTTGGGAAATGAAACTCCCCTGTAGAGATACAACAAAAAGCAATGCTTTTTAATTGGTATTCTGCGGCAAGTTCCAAACAGGAACGATAGCAGTCTGATAACAGGCTACAATCTTTTTTTGTGATTTCTCCATAAATAATTGGACCGACAGTATGGAGAACGTAACGGCAAGGAAGATTATAGGCTTTTGTTATTTTGGCATGTCCTATAGGCTCCTCTATTTTCTGCTTTTCCATGAGTCGGGAACATTCCAGACGGAGTTCTATGCCTGCGGCAGAATGAATAGCGTTATCGATACATCCATGGCAGGGAACAAAGCAGCCTAACATAGCGCTATTAGCGGCATTTACAATAGCGTCTACAGATAACCGTGTGATGTCGCCTTGCCATAAGTAAATACCGGGCTTTACATATGAAATATCCTCTAAGTAAATCACGCCTTTCTTGGCTTGTTCCTCTTGCAAATATGCATCCTGTACATTTAAAAAATCTTTTGTAACCGATTTTGGCGGGCGAATATTCATAAGAGAGCGTAACAGCTGTTTCCTTGCATTTTCCTCCGCAGGAATATGGAATGATGTTAGCTCATTTTTTTCGCTTATGAGATATGATATCAGATAAAGCAGTCGTTCTTCTTGTGTCATAGAGCCCTCCCTTTTATTGTCTGTAAGGGGTATATTTTCCCCAATGTAAACAGTGTTCTGTCAGTAACAAAAAAGTATTGCATATGACGGGGTGTCCATCCTTATTCTGCTACAACTGAGATTCTCTGTTGAATGTGGTTTCCATTTAACGCTTCATCAATCATTGCAACTGCATAATCGGCAGGACTGATATATGTCCATTTTACATCCGTTCTAGCGCGAAGCTCATCAAGGGCCTTTCCCATATAGGAGGCAAGGGGCTTGAATAGTTCTGGGAAGTCTGCTCCGTCCATGACCTGTAGGGTATGCTCTGGATTCACATACAGGCTGCCCGCTCCGCCAACAACAAGAAGTCTTGTTTTCTTGCAGCTTACAAGGTCGCAAAGATGTTTCAGAGAAGTGCTGTGCTGGGGCAGTGTTTCCGGCGTCCATGCGCCAAAAGCGTCAATCACAACATCAAAGCCCTCTAAATCCGCTGGGGTTAAATCAAACAGGTCTTTTCTGACGACGTTCGTTGCTGCTGATTTGTTTTCTCCGCGCACGACAGCGGTAACGTCTGCCCCTCTTGCGATAGCTTCCTGGGTGATGAATGTTCCTTCTTTACCATTTGCACAAATAACTGCGATTTTCATAATGTCATTCCTCCTGATTTCTTTTTTTGATTTTTTCTGCGCCTTGCTTTTTTTCTTGTAAGATTATAATATATCTGTAGAGCGAAAACGTAAAGTAAGCACTATTTTGTGCTATAGTTGCCAAAAAGAAACTAATGTGAAGAAATGGGGAATCATGATGGAAAAAAATTTACCTGCTTGTCCAGTGGAAACGACTTTAATGCTGATCAGTGACCGATGGAAGGTTCTTATTATCCGCGATCTGCTGGAAGGTACAAAGAGATTTGGAGAGTTGAAAAAATCTGTTGGAAACATTTCGCAGAAAGTATTGACTGCAAATTTACGCTCAATGGAAGATCGAGGGTTGCTTACTCGTAAAGTTTATCCAGAAGTACCGCCGCGGGTAGAATATACTCTTACCGAAACAGGCCTTAGTCTAAAACCTATTTTGGACGCTATGTTTTTATGGGGGACAGAATACAAAAAGAAAAATAGCTAGGAAGATAGGGAGAATGATTGTAGTTAGGGAGCTTTTATTACTCCGAAAACTATGAAATATGATTCTTTTTCAGTTGGTAATGTTTCGAAAATAGAATATATTATTGAGAGAAGAGAGGTGCAATCTTTATGTATATAACGGTAAGGCAGGCGGCAGAAAGGTGGGGGATTTCTGAAAGGCGGGTACGTGTACTTTGCTCGGAAGGAAAGATTTCAGGAGCCGCACGAGAAGGGCGTAATTGGATGATTCCATCAAATGCGAAAAAACCAGAGGATGGGCGTTTGAAAGCAGCAGAGAGTTTACTGACGGCTATAGATAGGAAGAAAAGAGAACTGGATACCAGACGTCCGTTGACAGAGGGTGAACTGGAACGTTTGACGGAGGAATTCATTATTGAGTATACGTATAATTCCAATGCAATTGAAGGAAATACTTTGACCTTGCGTGAAACGGATATGGTTTTGCGTGGTCTGACGATTGACAGAAAGCCGTTAAAAGATCATTTGGAAGCAATCGGACATAAAGAGGCATTTGATTTGGTATGGGCTTTGGTAAGAGAGCAAGAGCCTTTATCGGAGCGTATCATTAAGCAGATACACTATCTTGTATTGGCGGATAAACGGGAGGACCGGGGTGTTTACAGAAAAGTTCCCGTCAGGATCATGGGGGCAAAACATGAACCAGTTCAACCATATTTCATTCAGTCTGAAATGGAACGGTTGTTGGAGACATATAGAAATAGTACAGATCATATCATACCTAAGCTTGCATGGTTTCATATTGAATTCGAGGGGATTCATCCTTTTATTGACGGAAATGGCAGAACCGGGAGGCTGCTTGTGAATTTGGAATTGATGAAAGCGGGATATCCGCCAATTGACATTAAGTTTGCAGACCGGATTTCTTATTACAACGCGTTTGATGAATACCACATAAAGCATAATTCTGGCGCAATGGAAAAGCTGTTTGCAGGTTATGTAAATGCAAGACTGGACAGTTATTTAATGATGCTGGAAAAATAATGATACAATATTAATACTATAGATGTTTTTGACAAGAGTGAATGAGGCTGTGTTATTCTATTAGAAATACAAATCAAGGTTGAGAGATGCGAATGACTGACATAAGAATGGAAACAGATAGACTTTTATTGAGAAGATTTAAAGTAAGCGATATGGAAGCAATATATTTGCTTTTTTCAGACAAAGAGGTAAATACTTTTTTGCCGTGGTATCCGGTAAAGGATATGAATGAAGCTAAGATTTTTTTCGAAAAGCATTTGAAAGATAAAGAATACTGTTTTACAATTTGCCTAAAAGAAGATGATTACCCTATTGGGTATGTACATGTAGAAGAGGATGACAGCCATGATTTTGGGTATGCACTCCGCAAGGAATACTGGCATCAGGGAATTGTCAGTGAGGCAAGTAACGCTGTTATGGAATTACTAAAAGAAAAGGGGATTCCTTATATTACCGCGACACATGACAAAAACAATCCTAGAAGCGGGGCTGTTATGAAACGAATCGGCATGAACTATCGCTATTCTTATAAAGAACAGTGGCAGCCCAAAAACATTCCGGTGATATTCCGAATGTATCAGTTAAATTTTGACGGACAAAAAAACAGGGTATACCAAAAATACTGGAACCGATATGAGGAACATTTCATTGAAACAGATATATAATTCCTGTTTCTCAAAACAACCATTCTGTTTGCCTAGACAACTATTCCCATAACGCAAAAAGTAACGCAATGTCAGAGCGTATAAAAAAGCAGTAAAATTTAATGAATAAGTGACCATATGAAAAAAGGGCCGTTTCATGGCTCTTTTTTATTTTGGTATCAAATAGTTAAAAGAAAATTTTGGAATTTCTGCATTGCGTTTTTTGCCTTTCGTTCCCGAAAAATAGTGGTTTCATTCCCTTTCCCCGAAAAACAGAAAATTTCTGCCGATATTAAAAAGTGAATGCCTATATGGATTTGAGGTGGTGGATTTTGGAAATAGCAGTTGTAGATGATGAAAAAGCGATTAGAGAGCATATCTGTGTTCTGATTGAAGAGCAGCAGCCAGAAAGCAGTATAGAAATCTATGCTGCGGGTGAGGAGCTGCTTGCGTCTGGGAAACGGTTTGATATTACTTTCCTTGACATACAGATGGAGGGCATGAACGGCATAGAGACGGCAAAAAAATTGCGGGAACAGCAGAAAGATACGGTGCTGGTATTCATTACGGGTATTAAGGACTATGTGTTTGACGCGTTTGATCTTTATGCATTTCAGTACCTGCTAAAGCCCATAGATGAGTATAAATTTGCGGAGGTGCTGGAAAGGGCGGCGCAGGAGGCTAAAAGAAAGAAGGAGCGCCGTGTGCTGTTTGTCAAATCACGGAACCTTACCCTTGACCAGTCAGAAATTTTGTATATCGAAAGCAGGGCAAAGAAGGTGGAGATACACACCTTAAGGCGCACCATAGAAATCTATGGGGCGATGGATGAACTGGCGGGGCAGCTTGGGGAGGAATTTTATCGTTGCCATCGGGCATATCTCGTGAACATGAACTACGTCACGGAATATGACAGGGAGAGTATCACCCTTATGGGCGGCGACAGGGTGTATCTGACGAAAAAGAAGTATGGCGAATTTGTAAAAACCTATATGTGGCACCTGCAGAACGGGGGTGTGTCCAGTGTTTAAGATTGCAGATGTGTTATATGTGGCGCTGACAGTGTTTATGGGATACTGCCTGCAGTATTTTTTAGGGAGCTTTCTGGAAAGCAGGATGAAAAGCAGATGGAACGGTTTGTATGTGGCGGGGCTGTATGTGATTTTAAAGATTGCCGTGATGTGGTGTTCCCCGCCGGGATATGAAGATTATAAGGTGTCGGTGGGGACGCTGGCATTATCACTTGGCATTTTATCATTCCTTGCTTTGTGTTTTTATAAAGCGCTACGCCTTGTTACGGTCTTTCTTGTGGTTTCGTTTCAGGCAATGATGGATATTGGGTCGTATGTGACAGCATTTTTGATTGGTAAGCCGGGAAACAAATTGCCTGATGTGTGGAATTGGTGTGTCAGGGAGAGGATCATTACATCAGAAAAGAGTCTTGCTTTGATTGTCTGGATTGGAACCGTAGTTGTGTTAGTTCTTCAGTATTTGGTGACTGCCCTCCTGCTGTATGTTTCACTGAAAAAGATTGTAGGAAATTTCCGAGAAAAGAACTATGGCATTAACAGGATGGAACTGCTTTTTATCCTTACCCCGTCGGCGGTGGGTATGATGATCTGTATGCTTTTGCGTATTATTATGGTTACGGTGGAAGACAGCGTTCCTAAAATGCTGTATGAGAGATACCCGATTCTGGTCGTGGTGATACCGGCAATCTTGTTTCTGTCCCTGCTCTCCATCCTGTACGGAGTGAAGCTGTTCCAGGACATGATTTACTGGAACAGGGAAAAAAGCGGCAGGATCGTCTTGGAAAATCAGATCAGCAGCCTGCAGGAGCATATGGAGGAAATGGAGCGCATTTATTCCGGCATACGAGGCATGAAACATGACATGAAGAATACTCTTGCCGTCATCCAGGGGCTTTCCGCAGGAGAAGGGAACAGGGAACTGCAGGAGTACTTATCGGAGCTGAACAAAGGGCTTGAAAAGCTGGAAGTCCGGTTCAGGACGGGAAATACGGTGGTGGATACTTTGCTTAATATGAAATACCATGAGGCAGTGCGGGATGTGCCCGGCCTAAAAATGGATGCGGGTAAGCTGATGTTCCCGCAAAGACTTCATATACACAGCTATGATATAGGTGTTATTTTAGGGAACGCTATGGACAATGTGATTGAAGCCTGCCGGAAACTGAAAGCGAAGGAACCCATGGAGGATGCCTTTATCCGCATAAGCTCCCTGCAGAAAGGAAACCTGCTTATACTGAAAGTGGAGAACAGCTTTGACGGGCGGCTGGTACTTAAGGAAAAGGATGGGCTTCCAGTGACGGATAAGACGGATAGGGAGAATCATGGAATAGGACTGGCCAACATCAAAAGCACGGCGGAGAAGTATCAGGGAACTATGGATTATAAGGTAAAGGACAGAGTTTTTATCCTGTCCGTGATGATGAAAAATGAAAGAAAAGAGGAAGATGGATTTGGGAGTGACAGGTAGATTAGAATGGAACCATCCGTAAGGTAAACGTTCCTGTGAATCTAAATAAAATTTTAAGGAGGCTGAGATTATGGAAATTTCAGGAATTGGGAGCAGCTACAACAATGTGTATGAGGGTACATACGCAATGCAGAAAAATGAGGCGGTAAAAAAGGCAGAAACGAAAGAAACAGCGCCTGTACAGATAGGAAAAGCAAAGGATACCCGGGAAAGAGCGGTGTCAGATTATTATTCTTATTTACAGAATAATTATGATTGTATGTCCAAGGGCAATGTGACGATATCCAGCGAGTATATGAAGAAGTGCTCGGAGGATTCCAAAAAGGCAAAGGAACTGGAAGATTTTTTGAAAAAGATTCCGGAACTTGAAAAGCAGGGGTATGAACAGCTTTCCGCCCAGAATAAGGCTTTAGGCGGGACGGTGACCTATTATCACCAGACATGGGTGCTCAATAAAGATGGCAGTGTACAGAGTACGGTATATTCCGTAACGGAAACAGAAATGACCAATGCGGAAAGAACGAAGAAGAACATGGATAAGCGTCTGGAGAAGCAGAAGGAAAAGAACGAAGAAGAGGAAAAAGTAAAGGAGAGGAAAGAAGAAAAAGCGGAACAGGCTGAAAAGCTGGAGACAAAGGCGGTGATGCAGAAAGAAAAGCGGGAAGATGCCTATTATCCTAGGTTTGATATGAATATTTAGGATGAATAAAGTCAGGAACCGGGAGTGTAAAATAAAGTGTGTAAGTTAGAAATACCGCAAATCTAACAACACACTTTATTTTTCTGTATAAGGTGTGCTACACTCAAAGAAAGGATGAAGAAAAGGATGGGTACAGCACTTATGGCACGAAGAAACAGACAGAACACAAAAGGAGCAGCAATTGCGCAGGCAATTATGGAGGAATATCAGCCGCAGACAAGGGAAGAAATGCAGGATGCCATCAAGGATATCTTCGGCCCGATGTTTGAAGCCATGCTCCAGGGGGAAATGGATTCCCATCTGGGATATGGAAACAATGAACGCGGGGAAAAGGATACTGCCAACAGACGTAACGGCTATTCCCATAAATCTGTCAATAGTACCTATGGAAAGCTGGATGTTTCTGTACCCAGAGACCGGGACGGCAGCTTTGAGCCGAAAGCAATCCCCAAGCGCACAAAAGATGTAAGCGGAATTGAGGACAAGGTATTGTCCATGTATGCGAGAGGCATGAGCCAGCGTGACATCGCCGATACGGTAGAAGACATATACGGATTTGATATTTCCCATGAGACTATCTCAACAATCACAGACCGGGTGATCGAGACAGCGGAAGAATGGCAGAACCGGCCTCTGAAAAAGTTCTACACATTTCTCTTTGTAGACTGTATTTATGTTACCATCCGCAAAGAAATGGAGACGAAAAACTGTGCAGTTTATGTAGTCCTGGGTTATGATGTGAATGGGATAAAAGATGTACTGGGGCTTTGGATCGGGGAGTCCGAGGGGAAACATTACTGGATGCAGATATTTGACGAGATCCGGGCAAGGGGCGTGGAGGATGTGCTGTTCATCAGCATGGATGGCGTGTCAGGACTGGAGGAAGGGGCAAGGAGCATCTTTCAAGATGTGGTTGTACAGCGCTGCATCGTGCATCTGATCCGCAATTCCATCAAATACATCCCGTCAAAAGATTACAAGGCATATACGGCGCAATTGAAGAAGGTATACGGCGCCCCCAGCCTGAAAGCGGCGGAAGCGGAATTTGAGCGTTTTAAACAGGTATGGAGCCAGTATCCCGGCGCAGTGGATGTGTGGGTGCGCAACTGGCAGCACGTTGCCCAGCTCTACAATTACGGAAGCGCGGTGAGGAAGGTGATGTATACAACAAACGCCATAGAATCAGTCAATTCCAGCTTCCGCAAGGTCACGAAGAAAGGGGCGTTCCCCAACGAGGATGCCGTGCGTAAGGCCTTCTACCTCCGGATTGTAGAATTATATAAGAAATGGAATGGCCGTCCTGTTGCAAACTGGGCAATGGTACGTAACCAGCTTGCAATGGATGAAAAGATGCAGACACGCATACTGAAATACGAACAATATTGATTCTGACGTACAAAACCGGCAGCCATAAAAACTGCCGGTAAGGGAAAATATAAAAACTTACACATTTTACTTGACAAACCCCATTTTACTTGACAAACCCGATTCCTGACTCATTAGTGCCATTTACATATTCTGGTCTGTTTTCAATTTTCTCACTTCATCAACTGAAAGGCCAACAAATTCTGCAATCTTTTCAAGCGTTATTGTTCCATCTTCCAGCATTTTCTTTGCAACATTTA
>CAMNQH010000056.1 GCA_946549035.1 uncultured Lachnospiraceae bacterium
CGATGCCGGAGCAGAACCCATGGATGGGACCCGCCACTTGTTCTAAAATTTCCAGTCCGGTATGATGACGGTGCACCATAGGATTGGCTTCGTTCTCAAATTGCTGAGGCACAAAAACCTTTGGATCTTCTTTTGCCATTCGCGCCGCCGTCTGGACGCATTCTTCAATACAGTCCCCGATATTGCCTGCATCGTGTACTAAAATCACTTCTGCGCCGTAATTTTTTACCAGAAAACGCCGCTCTTCACTGACAGAATCCGGCATAATAATCTTGGTTTGATAACCCATGACGGCTCCTACTAAAGCAAGGCCGATGCCCTGATTTCCGCTGGTGGGCTCTACAATAATAGAATCCGGCTTTAAAATGCCCTGCTCTTGTGCTTTTTGAATCATGCTGTAAGCAGTTCTTGTTTTTATGGAACCTCCCACATTTAATCCTTCAAACTTCACTAAAACCCGGGCGCTGCCCGGCTTTACCATCCGGTTTAGCTGAATCATCGGCGTATGGCCGATGGCTTCTAAGACATTATGGTATACCATATCATTCGCTCCAATCTTTTTCCTTACTGTTCTACGGTTCTTACTATGTAATATATGATATTCCTGATACAGGATACCACGGTAACGTCTGATTGTCTATCTTAATTTTGTAAGGGTTTTGTATACCTTAGCGTCCAGCTCTTCAAAATGCCGGAACAAATAACGGCTCATTTGTGTCCGCCAAAGGGCGAATTCAATGAGTTTGTTATAGCTGCCTTTCTTATAATCTTCAATATACTGGCGGTAACCAAACAGGCTCATAGACAAGGAATAATAATAAAAATCAAATCCCCGGCTAAGATCATCCTCGCTTAATGGAAGGATTTCTAAATAGTGCCGGAGATATTCGCAGTAGTTGTCTGTATCTATGGCCTGTCCGCCTTTACACTCTTCGCCTCCATAGGTATAGGAACGAATCAATTCCCAGATTACCGGCAGATTGCTGCAGCTTCCAAAATCAATGATGGCTGTAATTTCGTCATTCTGACAAATCCACTGATAATTATTATAATCTCCATGGCTGTTCTTTCTGGTGAGTCCTGAAAAACGGTCTTTGTGTTCCGAAAGGGTATGCATGGCTTTTAGCTTCCATTTACAATCTGCAAGAATCTGGTCTTTTGTTTCATGAGACGGCAATGTTTCCGCCAGAGTAATCAGCGCTTCTATTTTTTCCCCATGGCGGTTTAAATCGGCCATTTCTTCGATCCATTCCGGTGTAAAATCCTGGTTCAGCCCGGTAACGTCTCCTAAATGAAGATGGATCTCTCCCAGAAACCGGGCCGACTGCATCAGAACCGGTTTTGGGACTTGGAATTTTTCATAAGTAATTCCAGAAATATATTTTTGCAAGGTAAAAAGTCCAAGTTCACAAGAGCTTATAAAATCTCCATTTAAATTTCTAATATATTCGGAAACCCGCATTCCCTTTGCTCGTAAATGGTCGCAGATCATGATTTCTTTGGATATCTGCCCAAAGTCATGTTTTTCCTGATATATTTTAATAAAAATGTGCTCCCGTTCTGTTTTGGCGATAAAGCATTGGGCTGTTCCTAAAGAGGTTCTGGTGAGTTCTTGTATGTTTTGGCCATAATGCTTCAAAACCTCGTCTATGATGGATGAGTCCTTTGTCTGAACTGGCAATTTCAGCACCTCCTTTTTATTTATTCTCTTGTTCCTGGTTGATTCCGCGGATGATTTGCAAATTTCTTGCGGATAGCTCTACCCATGCGGGACGAAATCCGCTTTTTATGGCGTTGCGCACGGAAGGGATATTAGACCATGCCGCGCAATAAAAGGGTACTTTGCCCAAAGCTAAAATTTCAAATGATAATGCAGACGTTAAAGCGGCGGCCACTCCTTTTTTCCGATAAGCCGGGAGAACGTCAATGCCGATTTGATACATCGTTTCACAGTCGGCGCTGGCTCCTGCTAAGCCGATTAACGTCCCTTTGTCATAGGCGCCCACTCCTATAATATCCTTTTCTTTCCTTCTCTCGCATAACGCATTGCTCCACTGGGGCGTATATAATTCAGCAAAATCCGCCTGATGCAATATTTTCAGCTCATAATCGCAGGATTGTGTTTTCAGTTTTGTCATATCCGGCAGGAAATACTCCGCCATAAAGCAAACGCCCATGTCAAATTTTTTTAATTCTTCATTTAATACCTGCAGATTCGGCGTTTCAAAACAATGAGCCGTAGAATATGTATGAATATAGGAGCTAACGGTTTCCCGCAGACGGCCGCTTACTTGGGCTACAATATTCGTTCCGTAAGAAACCAGGTCGCATTCTAAGGGCAGAGGCAAATAGGCCCTTGCTTTTTCACACTTTTTTGACTCTGTAATCACATGTGTATCCAAGAGAAAGTCTTTGGAACTGCAGTTGCAGTCCCAAGCCGATTGTTCCAAGGCAATAGTTAAAATTTCTTGATTTGTCATTTCCTTAAGCCCCCTGTTTTAAATTTTATATAATAACGAATTAATTTCCGGCGCCTTCATAGTTTTGCATTGCTTTGAAAAAAATATATTTTCGAATAAGGATACAAAGCAGCGTTGCCCCTGGTAAAATCAAAAAGTATTCCAGTGGCTTCTTTCCCATCAGAACCGTAGCCGGTACATAGCTGATGGCAGCATAGGGAATCAGGGACAACAGAACAATCCGAAACGCTTTTGGATAAATATCCAAAGGATATTTTCCCATTTCATAGATTCGTTCCACAACGCCTTTGAATCCGCCGGAGCCTTCCAGCCACATGGACATGGCGCTGGAACCAAAATTGATATTGACCCGAATCATAGCTCCCAATATAAGGCTGACGATCAGCAGAAGCACCTTTAAAAGATTCCAGGACAGCTGCAGCTTATAAAAGGAAAAAAACATTACCACAAGACCGGTAATAGCGGTTCCGGCCCCAGCCAGATTGATATTCAGGCCATAGATCTGCAGGGTAATCGGAAGGGGCCTTGTCATAAACTGGTCAAACTGACCCATACGCACTAACCGCCAAAGGCCGTTGGTTCCCTGAAAAAACAAGGTGAGGACGCCTTCTCCAAAAAACATATAGCTATATAAAACAGCCACTTCATAGACATTCCATCCCCCTACTATGGGAATATTTCCAAAAAGCACTCCCAAAAACAAAAGACCGATGGTTTGAGACAAAAGACCTGCAAAAAAAGAAACCAGAAAATCTACCTTAAAGGACATCAACCCTCTTAAATTGGCCGACATCATCTGAAAAAATATTCCAACACTTCGCATGGCTCACCCTCCTTGTATGGTAACTTTCCGAACTGCAAACCGAAACAGTAATTTTGCCAAAATCCACATAGCCACTACCCAGAAAGCCTGGAGCGTGAGCGTCCATGCCACTTCTGCTCCGGAAATCCTGCCTAAGAAAATCTGAGTGGGAAGGTAAACGGAGGCCTGAAAAGGCAATACGCCGGAAAGCTTCTGAAACCATCCTGGAAAAAAGGCAAGAGGAAGCAAAGCTCCGGAAAATACGTCTGTAATTACTTGGCGAAGATATACCACGCCATAGCCATTGGAAGTATAAAAGCACATCAGACCGCCCATGTATGCCAGGCAGAATTTTAGGAGAAAAGCCAGAATCAGACTTACAAGAAACAACAACATTCTGACGGGAATCAAATATTCTGTAAGATCTACTAAAAGCCATGCGGTTACGCCGATTACCAGAATAGAAATGCCTCCTTCTACAAGGGATTCCCCCAATGCACGGAAAAAGCTCATATTTTGGAAATCAATAGGCTTCGTCAGATCGCTTACAATGGAACCGTCTATTATTTTCTCAGAAAGTCCACGCTCTGTTCTAAAATTTAATGTAGCATTTAACATTGCGGTAATCAATGCATAGAGAATCATCTGATCCCAATTATACCCTTGGATGGTACTCTGTTCCTGGAACAGCACTCTCCAGATAAAAATGGATATTAAAATTCCCACAAGCTGAAATACACCATCCATCAAAAAACCGGCTTTGTAGGCCATGCGCTCTTCTATGGCGCATCGGGTGAAGCCGCCGTATCGTTTCAGGAACCGTTTCATTTCTTCACCTCCCCGGAACGATAAATTTTCTCAATCATGCGCTCTATGCTTGGCTCTGCCAGTTTAAAATCTTGGATTTGTGCAAATTCATTGATCTCTTTTACAATTTCAAAGGCCGTATGCTTCTCCGGAGCAAAGGTTACCTCCATTGTAAACGCATCCGCCATAGACACGCTGGTGATTCCATCCGTGGCTCTTAATTGTTCCAAAAGTCCCGGTTGCATTTGGGAAAGAGTGAGTATAAGTCCCCGATCCATTGGATATTCTTTTGTGAGCTGGTCAATTCTTTTATCACAGATCACCTGTCCGTTGTCAATTACGATGATACGCTGACAGATATTTTCCACATCCCGCAGGTCGTGGCTGGTGAGAATAACCGTGACCTCTCTTTCCCGGTTGATTTTTTGAATCAGCTCCCGCATAGCTTCTTTTGTTCCCACATCCAGTCCGATGGTTGGCTCGTCTAAAAATACGATGGAAGGATTATGTAAAAGCGCAGCAGCCAGATCCGCCCGCATACGCTGTCCTAAGGACAGTTTTCTGGCAGCGCGGCCGACAAATTCCGACAGGCCGAAAATTTCATGAAACAATCTCATATTTTCCTGATAAACGGCGTCCGGTATTTCATAGATATTTTTTAACAGGGTAAAAGATTCTTCAATGGGGATATCCCACCAAAGCTGTGTCCGCTGTCCAAATACCACGCCGATATTTTTGGCGTTTTGTATTCGGTTTTTCTGAGGGTCAATCCCATCAATTTGAATCCTGCCGGAAGTGGGCTTTAAAATTCCGGTGAGCATCTTAATGGTAGTGGATTTTCCGGCGCCGTTTGGTCCGATGTAGGCTACTGCTTCCCCCTGCTCAATAGTAAAGTTTACATGATCTACCGCCATTTTTGTGCGATATTCCCCATGAAACAAGTGCCGGACGGCGCCTTTTAGCCCCGGCTGTTTTATGGGGGTTTTAAATTCCTTTGTCAAATCTGTTGCTTCAATCATTTGCTTCCCTCCTCTATATCGTAATTCTTTCATTTTATCACACTTTTTTGTTTTTTTCTATCGAGATTTAAAAAAATAATGTCATTTTTTTCCTATTTTTTATGTCGTATACGTCTATTTTTAAAGAGAAAAGAAGCGGTTATTTCAAACTCTGCGCTGCTAGTTTTCGCAAGCTATACGCCTGCTTGTTTGCAGATATCTGACAGGCAGCATGATTCGCAGTGAGGCTTTGTACGAGCAGTGCAGACCTCTCTTCCATGCCATACCAGCCGATGACAAAAGGCGCTGCCTTCCTGGGGCGGTATGAGCTTCCAAAGCTCTTTTTCTACTTTGGCAGGTTCTTTGATTTGGTCCACTAATCCCATGCGGTTGACAAGCCGGATGCAATGGGTGTCTGTGACAATGGCGGGCTTTCCAAATACATCCCCCATAATCAGATTCGCGCTTTTGCGCCCTACGCCGGGCAGCGCCAGCAGGCTGTCAAAATCCTCCGGTACGGCTCCTCCATGTACATCCCGAAGCTTTTTCATGCAAGCGCTGATATCTCTTGCTTTGCTTTTTCCCAGCCCGCAGGGACGGACAATCCGTTCAATCTCTTCTACCGGGGCTTCTGCCAAGGCTTCTACATCCGGGTATTTTTCATATAATTCTTCCACCACCACATTCACTCTTGCGTCGGTGCACTGAGCCGCCAGACGTACGCTGACTAACAGCTTCCAGGCCTGGTCATAATCAAGGGAACAGACGGCCTGGGGATATGCTTTCTTAAGTCGTGCTATAATTTCCAAGGCTAATTCTTGTTTTGTCATTTGTCCTATCCTCCATGTTGTAAAATCAAGATCCCTTCATCATTTTGCAGCTTACCATTGTCCGGGAAATTTTTGTTTTTCCGGCGTATGAAAGCTCTTTGTAAACGCTTCCGTCTCCGAATCGCTGAAATCCTGGAATACATCCGGCAGATCATATTTACCGCCAAAGCCTTTTAGCCCTCCTTTTACAAGCTCCAGCCCCATAAATGCGTCAAAATTTTGGCCGTCTGAGGTAGTAATTCCAAAATGATCGCAGGTGGAAAAGCCATACCTGGGATAATAATCAGGCTCGCCCATAATTACAATACCCTCGTAGCCTGCCTCCTTGGCAAGCTCCATGGTTTCGGTAAGCAAACGTCCCCCAATCCCGCATCCCTGCCACTTTGGAGAAACACAAAGGGGGCCGAATACCAAAATTTCTTTTGTTTTATTTTCCCGTTTCAGCCAGGCTTTTGCATAAAAGATTGCTCCTACAATTTCCGTTCCAATCACTGCAAGCCTGGACAACTGAGGCAGATATGCGTCGCTGTTTCTTAATTTGTGCACCAGCAAATGCTCGTTGCACCCCATGCGGTACTTATTCCAAAATGCAGATAATACCATTTGTTCCGTCTGATGATAGTCCCCTGGCTCTTCTCTTCGGATGATAAGCTCTTCTTTCACTCTTGCGCAATTCCTTCGGAAAAAATATCCCATATTCATGCGGACTTCTTTTCGTTCTCTGTCCTGATTGGAATAGCAGCAGCTATCGAACCCGATCAGTTGAAACCCTTCCTTTTCATAGAAGGAAATTGCAGCCGAATTGCAGGACTGAGTCTCTAAAATAATTGCCCTCCGGTGCTCTAATACCGCTTGTTCTTTGGCGATGGCCATCAGTCGATGTCCGACGCCTTGTCTTCTAAGGGTTTCATGTACCCATAATTCTGTAACCATCAGGCGGTTACTCCATTCCTCCGGGCTAGTCTCGATGCAGGCTAATAATTCTCTGTTCGCTCCCTGGCCTGTTGTAATCCCCCAGGCATATGGTTTCTCCCAATGAGGCTGATACAGCTTATCTGGAAAATCATATTCTTCCGGATAATGAGATATGGGTTCATCAAATGTTTTCTTTTGAAATATTATCTGATATCTTTCCTCCGTTTTTTCCATTTTCAAATCAAAATACTCTTCTGAGGTATATCTCATAGGGATTATCGTCTCCTCCCACTCCTCTTTGGGAAGGGGAACAATCTTTAACTCTTCCTTCACTTACGCCACGTCCTTTCTTGTGGTTTTCGAAAAATTAAGCCAAGAAACTATTTTTAGATTCCTGGCTTTACCTTTGTCAGAATGATTACTCCCAAACAGAAAACTGTCTGGGAGTAGCTTATTCATTAAATATGTAACAAATCGCTATATGCCTTCAGCGCTCCATCCGTGTCGTGAGCAAGCACTTTCTTGGCTAAAACCTTACCTAGCTGTACGCCTTCTTGGTCGAAGCTGTTAATGTTCCATACAAAGCCCTGATACATCACTTTATTTTCAAAGTGGGATAACAGAGCCCCCAGTGCCTGGGGCGTCAGCTGATCCCCGATAATAATGCTGGAGGGGCGTCCTCCTTCAAAATTTTTATTGCGGTTTTCATCATCTTTGCCACATGCAAAGGCGACGATCTGGGCCACAACATTAGCGCAAAGCTTCTGCTGGCTTGTGCTGTCCTGAATCACAACATCCCTGCCCATTTGACTGTTTTTAAAGCCCACAAACTGCAGAGGAATAATATCCGTCCCCTGATGCAATAGCTGATAAAAGGAATGCTGTCCGTTGGTGCCAGGCTCCCCGAAAATAGCCGGGCCTGTAAGATACGTTACCGGCTCTCCAAAACGGTTTACGGATTTGCCGTTGGATTCCATATCAAGCTGCTGCAAATGAGCTGGAAAACGGCTCAAAGCCTGGGAATAAGGCAATACCACCGTGCTCTGATATCCTAAGACATTGCGCTCATATACTCCGATTAAGGCGTCTAACATAGCCGGATTTGAAAATACATCTTTATTTTTTGCCAGCTTATCTTCTTCTGCGGCTCCTTCCAAAAACTGTGCAAATACTTCCGGGCCAAAGGCCAGAGATAATACGGCGCCTCCCACCCCAGAAGTAGAAGAAAACCGTCCGCCAATATAATCGTCCATAAAGAACGCCGCCAGATAGTCGTCGCTCTTTGCCAAAGGAGACGTCTCGCTGGTAACGGCAATCATATGCTTAGAAGGATCCAGTCCGGCATTCTTTAACGCATCTTTTACGAAAGATTCATTGGTTAATGTCTCAAGGGTCGTACCGGATTTCGATACCAATACAAAAAGAGAATGAGCTACATCAATGGTGTTTAATACGGCCGCCGCATCGTCCGGATCCACATTGCTGATAAATTTTGCTTCCATTTTGAATGTGTGATTGACCTTTGCCCAGTTTTCCAGCGCCAAATACATCGCTCTGGGACCAAGGTCGCTGCCGCCGATGCCTATCTGTACTACTGTGGTAAATTTCTCCCCTGCTCCATTGGTAATTTGCCCATTATGTACTTTATTGGCCAATTCTGCAATTTTTTCCTGCTGGTCTACATAAAAGCTGCGCTTATCTACGCCGTCCGCTACAACCGCTTCTCCCAACTGACCTCTAGTCATATGATGAAGCACCATGCGCTTTTCTCCCGTATTGATTACTTCACCGTTGTAAAGGGCTTCAAATTTTTCCGAAAGCTGCATCTCTTCCGCCAATTTTGCCAAAGCGTTCAACGTGTCATCATCCACCTGCTTGGCGGCGTAATTATAGGCAAGCCCGGCTGCCATAGGAACGTTGTATTTCTTTACACGGTCCGCGCCATTCTCCCCTGTCATTGTTTCTGCAAGATTCACCGGCGCCACCTTCTGCAGCTCCTTATATGCTGCAATCGTATCCAGATTGTTCCAGGTAATCATAATTGATTCCTACCTCCTTGAAATGATTTTCATTCTACCATGAGTCAAATTTCTCTTATCTTACGATTATACTATTAAATTTGTTCGAATTCAAGCGTATGAACCAGGAAAACCTATGATAGATTTACGGCTGTTTTTCTGAAAGCATTTTGAACTTACCATATATTTATAGCGGAAACAATATCCATAACAGATTTATGATTTATACTTTTGAGAGAGGATAC
The DNA here is from genome assembly GCA_946549035.1 of uncultured Lachnospiraceae bacterium. Taxonomy (GTDB): domain Bacteria; phylum Bacillota; class Clostridia; order Lachnospirales; family Lachnospiraceae; genus 14-2. The sequence continues at coordinate 9,096 of CAMNQH010000056.1, forward strand.
ATTTGAGAGAAATTGCCTGCCTGCATTTAATATAAGTTCACTAATGTTGGGCGGTATCTGTTCCGGATTCTCTTCTTTGGCCCTTATTGCCTGCATATATGCATGGGCGGTGCTTTCCAATTTCTTTATACCATATTTTTTATAGACGCGTACAATTTCCTTTTCGACCTCCATGGAATGTTCCTGTTCTAATTGAATCCACTTTTCAAACGTGTTCGCATAATGTTCAAATGCTTCATCCAGCTTCTCTAATTCTTCCTCTTTTGTTAAAGGTCGGTTTTCGTAAGATTCCGTAAACATGTTTCTTGTTCCGTTTTCGTGGCCTTCTACTATTTCTGCATATAATGAAGCATATGCCTCCAGGATACTTTTAGCCCTGTCCGCCACCGAAGCACTCCCCTTTTTGTCATTTATTTCATTTACACGGGCGGAAAGCTCCATACTATAGTTAATAGAAGTAAAACTATCGTTTATAAGAATACGATACTCTTTTTCTTCTTCCTGATCCGGCGTATTTTCTTGAATTGTTTTTCGGTATTGGGCGATTCCCTCTGGGGAAAGATCAACCTTAATGGGTACATCCGGAAATAAATTTGTACATTCTTTTATCTGCTTATTTGTTCCAATATGTTTATCTTGATCTACCTGAAGCAAGTTACGTTGATGAAAATTTTCACTTATTTTCATAGGGACCTCCTGTATTAACCGTAAATTCTTATCTTCCACAAGGATTCTTATATGTAATTCTAATAGTTCCTTGTAATATATATCGACATTTTATCATATGTGATTATGTACTTTTATCTATTTTCTACGAAAAGCGTCTGTTATAAAAAACAAAGGAGATTATGCTGCAGACCAAATGCATGACCATGCCAAAGCCAAACATCATACAAATGAACGTTATATCCGGCGTAAATATGCCTTTCAGAAACAATTTATAAACAACCGGATAATAGATCAGATTGACAACCGCCGATATGGCGAAGCAATAATACGTTTTACCATAACCAATTAATATATTGTCAATTAAAACCGTACAACCATAGGCAAAATAAAATGGCATTAAAATGATCAATATGTGCTTAACCGTATGAGAATGTTCAATCCCCATGACATTTATTAAAAATGGATTTAATATTTGTATCAAACACAGCCAGAGCAAAAATGTCGCCATTATAACGATCATATAGCTTTTCATTTTCTTTGGAGTAAATTTGTCTCTGCCGTCTTTTTTTATAATTTCTGCCAAAGCTGATATGGGGACCAGCATCAGACCCCATATGATATTGTTTGCGATCCAATAATTTCCCTGCTGGGCGACCTCATTCACCATTTTACACACAACGGAAAAGTAAATCAGGTTATCCAGCAATATCTGGATTCCGCTGAAAAATCCTATAAAAAAATACTCTTTTAGAAAGGATTTATTAAAATGAAATGAAATTTCAACCAGCCTTTCTTTACACACAACTATCAGGCATAATAAAACGCAGACGGAATTGACGGCAATGTTAGAATAGGCAATGCCGTTTATCCCAAAGCTGGGAATCAAACATACATCCCCTATCACGGTAAATGCAGTCTTTAGACATACCATTGCATATATGTATGACGGCTTTTCCAACACAACAAACAATACGTTCACAAAAGAAACCATATTTGCAAGAATAAATCCCACCGTTTCTAGCTGAAGATATCTTGTCACTTCAGGTAGATGTTCCGAAACCATTGCAGATACGATAGAACTGCATCGGATCAAGATTAGAACTGCAAATAACAGATAAATCACATGAACCACCATAAAAGATTGAAAGATTTGTTTTCGGAATTTCTTTCTGTCCTGTATGCAGCGATTAAACAATGCATATAAAGGCACAATCAAAAACGCCTGTATCGTCTCATTGATCAAATCAAACCATTCCATGTGCCCTGCAATGCCAAATCCGTCTGTTGACGGAATATCCGCAATTAAATTTGTTCTCACAAGCATATACAAAAATGGAATAATTCCCAACAACATCAGGCTGCAAAACAAATTGATCGGAAATAAAGTGTTTCTTTTGCTTTTTCCCATGTTCGTTCACTCCAGTACGGTTTTCCATAGCCCCTATCCCTCTTCCACAGCCTTGCCCAAAGGGATACGCGAACTGCTACTATCTGCAGTTTACCATATTTCTAACTTGTATGTCACTTTATTTCATCTCATCAGACTTGTGAAAATGAAAATACTGTGCTATGATAATGCAATATTATGGTAATTTATTATTTATCATATCGAACCAATTTTGCATATATATGGCGCATTTTTGAAAGGACGGTGCAGACAGATGAATAAGAAAATCGTGTTGTATGGATCTGCTATAAATTTCATTTCGGTCATCTGCTTTGCACTGTCCATGTTATTTACCTTTCATTTTGGCAGCTATTTGTCTTCTATGTTCATTGCCTTTAGTTTCGTACTCATGATGTGCGGATATGCTTACTTTTCCGAAAAGGAAGTGAAATTGGCGGGCTATGCTGCTATGACATTTGCCGCTATATATACCGTTATTATTTTATTAGTCTATTTTGCACAGCTAACAACTGTCCGATTAAATGACTTAACGCTGGAAACTGCTGTTCTTCTTGATTTTCAGCAATGTGGGCTGTTATTTAACTATGATTTATTAGGTTATGCCGTTATGTCATTAGCAACATTTTTTGCCGGACTAACGGTAAAACCACAGACAAAAACAGACAGGTGGTTAAAATATCTGCTCATGTTACACGGAGTGTTTTTTATCTCCTGTTTGATTGTTCCTATGCTTGGGATATTCAAAGCGGATGGTCCAACATGGATAGGTATAGCGGTATTAGAATTTTGGTGTTTATATTTTTGCCCTATCAGTGTGTTATCCTTTTTGCATTTTTCTAATTGTAGGGAGTGAGCTCTATACTAACTTATGTTTTGCATATATTTTCTGGATTTACTATATCCTCCCTACGGCCTTTCTTCATTACATCCCTTATAATCCTGGTCAGAATTAAAACAGATTCATTTCCTGTCTTTAAAGCCTTTGGAATAAAAATGGGAATTTACACATTTGTGTAATAAGAAACCTATTATTTTATGGCCTGCAAGTCTATTTTATCAAGTGTGAAAATACTGATTGCAATCACTATCATTTTTCCGAAATTGCAACAGAACTGCTTCTGGACAAGTGGGCTTCCTTCGTGTTAGTATAGGGAAAACGACAGGAAGGTAATGGTAAGATGCCCAAAATCATGATCATCGAGGATGATCCCACTATTCGGGAGGAATTGGCGCTGCTCTTGGAAAATGAGGGATATACACCTCTGGCAATTACAGAGTTTATAGATGTAGCGGATCAGGCAGTCCGGGAACGCCCGGACCTGATTCTTTTGGATATTGGCCTTCCGGGGAAAGACGGCTTCTCTCTATGCGCAGCACTGCAAAAAGTCATTCCCGCGCCAGTGATTTTTGTTACCAGCCGGGACGCTGGCATGGACGAGGTGCGGGCGTTAAGTTTGGGCGGGGATGATTATATCACAAAACCATACAATGTCCCCGTCCTTCTGGCTCGGATCAAGGCCGTCTTACGCCGGACCGGAGGCGGACCGGAACCGACTGATATTCTGGAAGCTGGCGGGCTGTGCTTGAGCCTGACAAAAGGAGTTGTATCGGCTAACGGAAAAACGGCGGAGTTAACACGAAATGAGCTACAAATATTAGCCTGTCTGATGATTCATACAGGGCAAATTGTTTCCAGGGGTGATCTGATTGATACGCTATGGGACAATCAGATTTACATTGACGACAACACCCTCAGCGTCAACATGACCAGGCTTCGTGGAAAGCTGGCGTCGCTGGGTCTGCCTGACGCTATCAAAACCCGCCGGGGAATGGGGTATCAGCTGTGACCTTGAGGAACTTTTTATCAGATCGGGTGGGGAAAATCGCCCTTCAGTTGATCTGCGCCGGACTATCGGCGCTGTTCCTTTTTGCTACGGGGACGCAACCAGGTATTCTTGTTATTTTATTGCTGGTCTTTCTGCTAGTCTTTGTGGCAGAGCAGATTTACGATTTCTCCCGTCAGTGTGCTTATCTTCGGGAGCTGGAAGCCATTTGGGACGGCCTGGACCAAAAATATCTGTTCGCTGAGTGTGCCCCGCCGCCCAAAGCTCTTTATGAACGCCGGCTCTTTGACCTGACACGCCGGGCAGGACGAGCCATGACTGGGGCGGTATCTGACGCAAAAGCCTCCCAACGAGAGTACCGGGAGTATGTGGAACGCTGGGTACATGAGATCAAGGCTCCCATTTCCGCTGCACGGCTGATTTGCCGGGACCTGGACGGGAATACCCGTCGGAAACTTATGATGGAGCTGGCGAAGATTGAGGCCAATATAGAACGAAGCTTGTTCTACGCGCGAGCAGAAAACCCAGAACAAGACTGTCTGTTCCGGCAGGTAATTCTAGGGGAAATTGCCTCCCAGGCAATTGAAAACCACCATACCCTGTTGATTCAAAGCGGTGTCCGGATAGAAGTAGAACATTTGAATGACACTGTTGTTTATACCGATGAAAAGTGGGCAGTCTTTATTCTAGGGCAACTGCTCCAAAATTCCGCCCGTTATCGAGGAGCCGAACCGGTTATCACGCTCTTTGCAAAACCGCTGGGGAAACAAGTTCAACTTGTCCTTCAGGACAACGGCATCGGTATTCCGGCCCATGAGCTGTCCCGCGTGTTTGGCCGGGGATTCACCGGCAGCAACGGCCGCAGTCGGGGAGGTTCTACCGGTATGGGGCTGTACCTATGCAAAAAACTGGCGTCATTTCTGGATTTGGGGCTGAGTATTGTTTCCCGGGAGGGAGAAGGAACGGTTGTTGAGCTGACCTTTCCCTTAAAGGAAAATCTTACAAAATTGTAAGGGAAATCAATATCAATTCGATACCGCCTCCTTTGCATCTGGTGTATCATAAGATGCAAAGGAGGTTTTCTTATGCTTCAAGTACAAAATATTGAAAAATATTATGGAAGTAAAAACAATGTCACCAAGGCCTTGGACCGGGTGAGCTTTGACGTGGAGGCCGGAGAATTCCTGGCCATTATGGGTGCATCGGGCAGTGGGAAAACCACCCTGCTCAACTGCATCTCCACAATCGATACCATCAGTGCCGGTAAAATTCTGCTGGATGGGGTGAGCATAGCGGATCTTGGCGAAGAAGAACTGGCGAAATTTCGCCGTGAACGGCTGGGCTTTGTGTTTCAGGATTTTAATCTGCTGGATATCTTGACGGTTGAGGAAAACATCGGTCTGGCCCTCTCGCTGAATCACACCGACCCTAAAACGGTACAAGACCGGGTACGGAACGTGGCTGAGAAGCTGGGGATCACCGACATCCTGCTGAAATTTCCCTACCAGATTTCCGGCGGACAGAAGCAGCGGACTGCCTGCGCACGGGCTATGGTAGCAGGACAGTCTCTGCTGTTAGCAGACGAACCCACCGGGGCATTGGACTCTAAGGCGTCCAAAAATCTGCTGGAAATTATGACTGAGATGAACCGGGATATGGAGGCCACTATTCTGATGGTTACTCACGACGCTTACAGCGCCAGTTATGCAAAACGTGTGCTGTTCTTGAAGGATGGCCGGGTATTTAACGAACTGCTGCGGGGAGAACGGGGAAGGCCGGTGTTCTACCACGAAATTCTGGATGTTCTTGCTGCGCTGGGAGGTGATGTCAGTGACGTTATCTAAACTGTCCCTGCGAAACGCCCGGCGGCAGGCAAGAGATTATCTGGTGTACTTTGTCACCGTAGTAATGGCCGCAGCGCTGTTGTATTCCTTCAACGATTTGGTGTTTTCCAAGGAAGTCCGGCAGCTTTCGGAAGGAATGGATACGCTGCCTCTCGTGATCGTCCTGGCCAGCATTGTTGTTGTGTGTATCTTCGGCTGGCTGGTGAGCTACGCCACTAATTTCATGCTTTCCCGCCGGAGCCGGGAATTGGGAACCTATATACTGATCGGGTTGACAAATAAGCAGGTAGCCCGGCTGTTCTTCCTGGAAAACCTAGCGGTAGGCGGTGCGGCCTTGATGCTTGGACTGATGCTTGGGGGATTGCTCTACCAGATTCTGCGGGCGATTCTGTTTGCTATGTTTTGCCTGCCTTATCATTTCGCACTGACGCTCTCCCTCCCGGCGGCAGGTCTGACTCTGTTTTATTTCACCCTGATTTACCTCCACGCTCTTTGGAAAAGCCGAAAACGCATCCGCAAAATGAAAATCTATGACCTCATTTACTTTGACCGGCAAAATGAAGGCGTGATTATCCGAGACGGAAAACTGCGCCGCTGGATGTTTACCATCTCTATCCTGATCGGCATGCTGGGAACTGCTTTGCTGATGACGAATGAACTGCTGATTGGCATCATCGGAGCAGGGTGCCTACTTGCCGCTCTGTTTGGCTTTTTTCTCAGCTTTGCCTCTGGCGTTCCCTCCTTTTTCGAGAAACGCCCCGCCCGAAAATATCAAGGACAAACCCTGCTGATTTTCCGTACTCTTGCTTCAAAACTTGCCACCATGGGAATGGTTATGGCGGTAATTTCTATTATTTTCACCGCTACGCTGCTTACCGAAGGAAGCGGGCTGGTATTTAACGGCATTTTTCGAGGCAGGGCTGCGGAAAACGCCTGCTTTGATCTTTATTTTGGAATTGAGGGAGAGGATCCAGATCCTAGTTCTTATCTGGAATACATAAAAGAAAATATCCCCGTAGAGCAGTCGGCTTTGTATCAAGTCTATCTGTGTGAAAAGCCCACGGTGCGGGATTATGTCAGTAGTCGGACAGTTTATTATTACTACAATTACGATCAGGATCCTGTTCTTCGCTGGAGCGACTATGCCGCGCTGCGTTCTATTGCAGGTTATCCGGCAGTGGAGATGGAGCCGGGGCGGTATCTGATCCACTGCATGACATATCTGGAAGAACCACTGCGTGATTACGACCAGCCAATTACCTTAGGGGACGTCACTCTAACCCCAGGGAACGTCTACACAGAGCATCTCTCCCAAAGCTTTGGTGTAGGTAATGGCCGCGGCTATATTCTGGTAGTTCCGGACGAAGTGGCGGTTGAGCTGACAGTCCACCATCTGGCCTATGCCGCAAAAACGCTCCAGCCGGTATCTGCACAGCAATATGACGCACTGACCGCTATAGCCGCCATGGAATATGATAAGCAGGTGAACCCTTCCGGGTATGCTTTTGTTTCCACACGGGCAAACGAGGCGGCACAGGTAGCGGTTCAGACTGCTCTTCTGGTGTTCCCTATGTTTTATCTGTCCCTGGCTCTTAGCATGACTGCCGCCACTATTTTGACCATTCAACAGCTCAGTGAAACCGACCGCTACCGACGGCAATTCAACCTGCTTCAAAAATTGGGTATGGCCCGACAGGAGATGGAACGCGCCTTGGGCCGTCAGTTTGCCCTCTACTACGCTATGCCTGCTGTTCCGCCAGTTTTGATTGCAACTCCCTTCATCTTCCATATGGCTAGAATTCCAGAACCGGGCGTAATGGAAGGAATGAGCAGCCCTGTGGTCATTGTGGCGCTCTCCCTGGCGCTGTTCTTTCTGATTTACGCAATTTATATCCTGCTGGCCTATACCAGCTTAAAGCGGAGCGTACTACCAAAATAAAGTAGCGGCAAGCGAGTCTTGGTATATACCAAGGCTCGTTTGTTGGTGGCCGACCGCCCCTGTCAGGAGAAACGCGTTGTATGCTGCTTTTTAAGCTGTCTCTGGCGCAAAAACTATGAAATATACGGAAGGCAGAACACTTTTGATGCTCTGCCCCATAATGCTCAATTTACTTCTTTTATAGAATCTTTTGACGGCCTGCCAGCCACATTCTAAAAACGCTTTTCATTTCTCACTCACAGCCCCGTTCTTTCCATCTGCATTCAGGAAAACATAATATAACTATTTATTCGTATTCCGGCAGTTTTGTAAAATTAACCCGTGTCCCATCAGCAACGCCTACATACATATCCTTTGTTCTTTGTCCAATCTTCAGATAATGCTCAATGACATATTTAGCGGTATATGGCATCTCCAATGCCGATAGCTCCGAACGTGTAAACCACCTGCTTATCCCTTCCGTTGATACAATATGATCACTTGCCTCATTATTTAGTTCCGCAAAAAAGTAGTAATTCTGTCGGATTTCTCCTTTCACCCTCCGCAAAGTAACATAACGCAGCAACAAATTCCTGATTCCATTTTCACTTATTCCTAATTCTTCTTTCAGTTCTCTCAATACACATGCTTTGGGGTCGTTTAGCTCATTCTCTTCAAAATGGCCTCCTGCGGATCCAACCCATGTATCGCTCACAACGCTGCCGTGCTGCCGGAACAACAATAGCATTTGATCCCCTTTTGTTATATATAGAGAAGTCATGTTCCTCAGTTTCTCTTCCATTTACCCCCTATCCTCCCTTGTCAATTGTTTTTATTCTACTGATCCATTTTCTCTATCCTATAAATCTTCAGCTTTTGAACAGTATACTTTTAAAGTTTTTTTGCCTCTGCAACCGACATGCCATTCCTGATTTTAGTTTTTTCACGCTCCTCAGTCATTGACTCATTGCCCACGGGAATAAATTCTATCATTACACCAGTTCATAAAAATTGGTCATGCATTTGCTTTCATCATGTATATCTTGATACATCTCCGTTTTAATCAAAGAAAAACCCACTTTTTCCAAAGTTTTACAGGAGGCAATATTGTTAGGGTCGGCTGTGGCAATCAATTTCTTGAGGTGATATTTGGCAAATAAATATTCTATGAAACATTTCAATGCCTCTGCGGCATATCCATTTCCGCGATAATCGGCGCCGATAAAGTAACTAACGCCCACTTCCATAAAATCCTCATAATACGTACTGCCCACAGATCCAACTACCAAATGCTTTACCTTATCTTCTATGGCAAATGCCAGATATTCCTGGCATGGATTATCTTCTGCTTCCAATCTGATTGCATCGCTTATGAATTCCTTCATCCATATATGACATTCGCTGCAATCCCCATAAATTTCCCACAGGCTGCCGTCCGCTGCCATATTGATAAATGCTTTTTCGTCAGTTGGAAGTATGCTCCTTACGACCAGTCTTTTTGTCTCTAATAACATGTTTTTCATTTCTCCTTCACACTCGTCAAAATATCCCAGGTAAACTGCCTGCGCCATGCCTGAAATATTTAACGTATTTCTTTTAAGTATGTTTCTGCCGTTTCTTCTGTCAAGCCAAACTTTTCACAGATTTGCTTCAGGATAACGTCACTCGATATTTGTAGCTCTCTCAAGGTTAAAATCATAGCTGTTATTCCTTTATCAATTCCCTCCTGAATTCCCTTCTGAATTCCCTTCTCCTCCACACCCTTACTTAAATTGCACATAAGCGACACCTCACTTTCCAAGGCTAAAGTCATTCTGATATGAAAATCTT
>CAMNQH010000057.1 GCA_946549035.1 uncultured Lachnospiraceae bacterium
TTTTTGAACAAAGGGTTCTGCCATTTTGTATTGAAGTGCACTGCTTCATTACATTTTGAAAAGGAAGATGCGAAAGATGCCAGTCACCTTGTACGAACATAACCGCAGCGCCTATGAAGCGGCTTTTTCTATGATGGAGAATACCGGAAAAGCAGCGGTAATCCATCCCACAGGGACGGGAAAATCCTTTCTTGCATTCCAGCTTTGCCAAGACCATCCCAAAGATACCGTCTGCTGGCTTTCCCCTTCGGAATATATTTTTCGTACACAAGAAGAAGAGTGGAACGGGGCGGGAGGCAGGAAGCCTGCCAATATCCGGTTTTATACGTATGCCAGGCTGATGACTATGAGCCATAGTGAATTAAGAACCATTCAGCCTGGCTATATCATTCTGGATGAATTCCATCGCTGCGGCGCCCGGATGTGGGGCCAGGGGGTACAACGCCTTTTAACTCTTTATCCCAATGTACCACTGCTGGGATTGTCTGCCACAAGTATTCGTTATCTGGACAGCCAGCGGGATATGGCCCAAGAATTGTTCCAAGGCAGTATTGCGTCGGAAATGACCTTAGGAGAAGCCGTGGCGCAGGGGATTTTAAACCCGCCGGAATATGTATTGTCTGTGTTCCCTTATGAGCAGAACTTCAAAGAGTATGAAGATAGGGTCCGTTTGGCAAAGAATAAAGCTGTAAGAGAGGCAGCAGGAAAAGCCCTGGAAGCATTGCGCCGGACCTTGGAGCAGGCGCAAGGGCTGGAGGATATATTTGCAAAACACATGACGGATGATACAGGAAAATATCTTGTATTCTGCGCCAATTACAAGCATATGCAGGAAATGATGGGAAAGGTTCCAGAGTGGTTTCAAAAAGTGGATAGGAAGCCCCATGTCTACGCCGTCTATTCGGGAGATCCACAGGCGGATCAGGCATTTCAGGAATTTAAGGCAGATCGTACCAGCCATTTGAAACTGCTGTTTTGCATCGACATGCTGAATGAAGGAATCCATGTAGAGGGCATATCCGGGGTTATTTTGCTGCGTCCTACGGTATCCCCCATTATTTATAAACAGCAGATTGGCCGGGCGTTGTCTGCAGGGGCAGGCAAATGCAGCGTGATTTTTGACGTTGTCCAGAACATAGAGAATCTTTCCGGCATCGGAGCTTTGGAGGAGGAAGTCCGGGAAGCGGCGGCAGCTTGGAGGCAAGACGGCAGAAAGAAAGAGTTCTTTCAGTATTTTCATGTGACGGATGAAGCAAAAGACTGTTTGAGACTATTCCGGGAGCTGGAAGAAACATTGGGATCCTCTTGGGAGATGATGTATCAGGCGGCTCAGAGGTATTACAGAGAACACAAGAATCTGGAAGTCCCAAAGCGGTACAAAACACCGGAAGGCTTGTCTTTGGGGGCGTGGCTGGATACCCAGAGGAAAGTATATCATGGAAAAGCTCCTGGAAGGCTGTCAAGACAGCAGATGGAATGCCTTACATCCATAGGGATGCAGTGGCAGGGAGCAAGAGAGCGGGCATGGGAAAGGAACTTTCAGGAAGCCCAGCACTATTATCAAACCCATGGAGATTTGCTGGCAGGGGCCCGGGAAACATCCAGGGGAATTGCATTGGGGGCATGGCTGGCTCAGCTTCGAATGACAAAAAAAGAAGGGAAGAGCAGAGAGTTTGGCCTGACGCCGGAGCAGGAAGAGGCCCTGAATGCAATCGGCATGGTATGGGACGTACCAAAATACCAGTGGGAGATGTATTACCAGGCGGCAGAATGGTATTACCAGGAACATGGAAACTTAAACGTGCCAGCCTCCTATGTGACACAAGACGGCATTAAGCTGGGAACATGGGTCATCAGGCAGCGGCGTATGAAAAGAGAAGCCAGGGAGAAAGCATCCGGGGAATCATGGGCCAAAGAGCAGATAAGCAGGCTGGAAGCCATAGGGATGATTTGGGAGGCGAAACGTGACAACGCCTGGGAGAGGGCATACTGTCAAGCCAAAATCTACCGGGAGGAGCATGGAAGCCTGGATATACCAGCTTCCTATGTGACAAAAGAGGGGATACACCTGGGAAAATGGATCCGCCGTCAACAAGAAGCATATAAGGATGCCATGGAGATATCAGATAACACGATCCTGGAACGCAGGCGAAAGCTGGAAGCCATAGGAATGGTTTGGAAAAAGGAAGATCTCTGGGAGCAGAAATATGCGTTGGCAAAAAACTATCTGAAGGAGCATGGAAGCCTGGATATGCCCCAGGATACAGTAATAGAAGGGGTCTGGCTTGCCCGCTGGCTGAAAGAGCAGAAGGCAAGGCTTGGAAAGGAAGAGACTGCCGGGCCGGAAATGCAAAAAAAACTTACGCCAGAGCAGTTGGAAAAATTAAAATCCTTGGGAATCGAGAAGGAAACAAACCGGCATATGTTAGCCTGGCAGCGGCAATATGAAGAGGCGAGACGGTTTTACCAGGAGAGGGGACATCTGCATGTGCCAATACTATATCCTGGAGCGGAAGGCAGAGATCTGGGAAGCTGGCTGAAAAAGCAGAGAGCAAAACAAAGAGCAGGGAAACTAAAGCAGGAGCAAGTCGTCCTTTTGGAAGAAATCGGGATTTCATGGGATGGGAAGGCGTCAAAAGAATGATAAACCATGAGCTGAAAATCAGCGCAAAAGGCCTTTGGCAAAGGAAGCGTTTAACGTAAGAGGAGCAGAGAATATGTTTAAGAGGAAAAAGGAATTTGAGCCTTTTGCATCAAAAGTGTGGCTTAGCAGCCCCACAATGCATGGACCAGAACTGGAATATATCAAGGATGCATATGAGACAAACTGGATGTCAACCGTAGGGGAACATATTTTGGAAGCAGAGCGTATGGTTTGTGAAAAAACAGGATGCGGCTATGCAGTAGGTCTTTCCTCCGGAACAGCGGCTCTTCATCTTGCAGTAAGGCTGGCTGGGGTAGGGCCAAAGGATGTCGTGTTCTGCTCAGATCTGACTTTTGCAGCAACTGTAAATCCAGTGCTTTACGAAGGAGGCATACCTGTTTTCATTGATACAGAGTACGATACCTGGAATATGGATCCCGCGTCCCTGGAACAGGCATTCCAGCTATATCCAGATACAAGGGCAGTGGTGCTGGCGCACCTTTACGGCACTCCGGGGAAACTAGAGGAGATTCAAAAGATATGCAAACAGCATAGAGCAGTCTTAATTGAAGATGCGGCAGAGTCCTTTGGGGCTTCCTACAGAGAAGTGCAAACCGGGCATTTTGGAGAGATATCCTGCTTATCCGGAAACGGAAATAAAATTATTACCGGTTCTACTGGCGGATTTCTTTTGACAGATCATAAGGAAATTGCAGATAAGGCGAGAAAGTGGTCTACCCAAAGCAGAGAAGCAGCCCCTTGGTATCAGCATGAAGAAGTGGGGTACAATTACCGCATGAGCAACGTAGTGGCAGGTATTTTAAGAGGACAGATGCAGTTTTTGGAGGCGCATATTGTCAGAAAGAAGCAAATATATGAGCGGTATCAAAAGGGACTTGCAGATTTGCCCATTGTGATGAATCCTTATGACCCACAAAACAGCAGACCTAATTACTGGCTGTCTTGTCTGCTGATAGAAGAGGAGGGGATGTGCAGGCAGGTAAGAGGAGAGGAAGAGTCTTTGTATATACCAGAACATGGAAAAAGCTGCCCCATGGAAATTTTAGAGGCGCTGGAAAGCATTCAGGCAGAAGGGCGTCCCATATGGAAACCAATGCATATGCAGCCTATGTATCGGGGAAGTGATTTTATCACACAAAAAGGGAGCGGCCGGGCCACGACAGACATGTATTCGAAGAGTAAAAAAGAAGATAGAAAAATATATTTGGATGTTGGTATGGATATTTTTCAAAGGGGATTATGTTTGCCTTCGGATATAAAAATGTCAAAGGAGCAGCAAGATAGAATTATTGAAGTAATCAGAGCATGCTTTGAATAGGAAGATTACCAATTTAGATGAATTACCGGAAATGTACAACTTTACAAATGGGGAGATTAAACGGGAAAGAGTAGATCAGTATGGCAAAAAAATTCTGGCGAGAATGTATAATTCTTAGATGCATTTGCTTCTGATACGATTTCATAGGCGGTATTTATGAGAAGAATTGAGAAAGATATTATATTTGTAGACTGCTTTGATACCATCCTGCACCGGCGGGAGCATCCGTATCAAGTATTGAAAAGATGGGCTAGGTGTATTCAGAGATTATATCCCAGACTAGATTCGGAAAAACTGTATAGCGACAGGTTTCAACTGATCCGGGATTCGAAAGAAAGGATTGACAGAATCGGAATCTACCATATTTATCAGTTGCTGGCAGATAAATATGAAGCTTGCGGTTATCTTATGGAGAAAGAAAAGAATTCGTTTCTAGAAGATCTTCGGAATGTGGAATTGGAATGCGAAAGCAGTGTGCATTATTTGGACAAGAAATTAAATAAGATTCTGGAAGAACAAAAAGACAAACAAATTTATTGCCTGACGGATTATCATTTCTCTTCCAAAGATATGGGGCGGATATTGAAAAATTGTGGAATATCCTTTCCGCTGGCAGGAATCTTTTGTTCCGCAGACTGGAAAGCAACAAAACAGGAAGGGGATTTGTATAAAGCTGTGTTAAAGCAGCTTTCCATTGAGCCAGAGCATTGCATGATGATTGGCGACAACAAAAACGCAGATATTATAAAAGCCAGACAATGGGGAATTGAAACCATGTATCTTCCACATAAGCTGCATCAATTCAGGCTAAAAGTGGAACATCGTCTGGGAAGAGACTCATGCAGACGGTATTCCATGAAAAATCTGGCAAAAAGATATTGGAAAGAATATGACAATTATGAGGAATATATCCTGCTATTTTATACGTTTTGTGTCCGCCTCTATAAGGCTGTAAAAAAACGTGGGGGGGGGAGAAAAGGGTTGTCTTTCTTGCAAGAGAAGGCTGGTATTTAAAAAAGTGTTTTGATACCTATCAGAAATGCTGTATCCCCTATTCCGAAAGATTGAAGACGGATTATCTGAAATGTTCCAGAAGAGCCATACATAGTGTTCAGAGAGAGAAATGCAGCCCGGATTTTTTTCAAGATATTTCATTAGAAAACTACTTTAGATCCATTGGATTCAGCAGCCGGGAAATTCAGAAACTGCCGCTGCCCTATGATCTGAAAAAAGTCATAGAACATTTTCCAAAATCAGAGGAGGCCGGTTATGTTACGGCAAACCAAGAAATTCAGGATTTGATGGAAAGGCGTTTTCAGGAAAACCAAAAGGCGTTTCTTCAATACGTTCAGGAAAAAATAGATGGAGAATTCTTGTATTTAGTGGATGTAGGATGGCTGGGAAGGATGCAGCAGGGAATAGACGGTTTATTTCCCAATATTACCACAGTGGGATATTACATAGGAATTTACGATAATTTACTGGAACCGCCGGAGGTAGAACGAAACGGTCTGATTTTTCATAAGACAACAGAAGGCTTGACAACAGACTATTTTGATATTTTCCGTTCCAATATTCAGATTTATGAGCAGTTGCTGGCGGCGCCTCACGGAAGCGCCTGCAGGTATCGTTTATTGCCGGATGGAGGAACAGAAGTCCTGGAGGAATGGGATGAAAAAGAATGCAGTCTATATCAGGATGCGATTTCAGCAGTTCAGTACCGCATGGATCAAATGTTTCTGGAACTATGCCGTCTGAATTTTGAGGATGTGACAACGGCTGCCCATACCAGAATGTTAGCCAAAATGGTTCTCAAAAGCTGCCTGATTCAATCAAGGCCAAGGCTGGAATTTATGAAGCGGCTGAATGCGGGGTTTTCACAGAATTTTCAGCAGCAGACCAACGGACTTACCTTTGATGTAAATAGAGCAAAACGAGTCAATGTGAAACTGGGGGAACTGATAAAGCATCCTCAAAGATATGTTCGCTATTTTGCAAAGGTTGGAGTCATGTTTGATCAGGAGAAACTAGGGATTATGAGATATCCGGTTGCAGGCTGTTTTTATTTGTATGTCCGTTTGCGCGATTGGATATAAAAAAGAGATAAGGAAATATAAACATGTGTAACAGGCGTTTAGATGAGGTATCAAATAAAAGAAAAGTACCACCGCGGCAAGTATCATTATATGAAACATACATAAAGAGGGGATTGGATGTTTTGCTGTCCGGCACTGCGTTATTCCTATTAAGCCCCGTTTTTCTTCTTGTTTCTTTTCTTATTTACATAGATGGGTTTGAGCCGGTTTTTTTTAAACAAAAAAGAATCGGAAAAAATGGAGTTGTGTTTGAAGTATTAAAATTTCGTACTATGGTTATGGGTGCAGAAAAATACCAGAGACCTGGAGAGGAAGTCATCGGACGAGACAAAAGAATTACACGTATCGGTTATCCGCTTCGCAGATTTAAAATTGATGAATTACCACAGCTCATTAATATTTTAAAAGGCGATATGAGCATAGTTGGTCCGCGGCCTTCTCTCCCGGAGTATCTAAATCTATACGAGGAATGGGAAATGGAGCGGTTTTCCGTAAAACCTGGGTTATCCGGTTTGGCTCAGGTAAACGGGAATATTTATTTATCCAGAATGGAAAAAAGCAGATTTGACGTAGCATATGTTCGACGTCTTACGTTTTGTATGGATATAAAAATTGTACTTAAAACAATAGTAGTGATTCTTATGGGAGAAGAAAGATTTCGAAAATGAAAAAGATTGTTTTTATTGGTTCGGTGGCATCCAGTGATTATGCATTGAAAACATTGATAGAAGAAAAAGTTAAGATTCAGCTTGTATGTTCCCTGCATCCAGATCAGGCGGGCAATGTTTCGGATTATGCCCCGATCCATTTGACCGCAGAAAAAAATAATTTGCCGTATATACTTTTTCGTAATATTAATGATATGGAAAATTTGCAGATACTGAAGAAAATAGAGCCGGATTATATTTTTGTAGTGGGATTAAGCCAAATGATAAAAAAGGAAATAATCGATGTGGCAAATATATGTGTCATAGGGTTCCATCCCACGCCTCTTCCCCATAATCGTGGAAGAGCAGCGCTGCCTTGGGAAATTTTGCTTGGGGAGACAAAATCCTCAGTGACTTTTTTTCAAATAGATGAAGGAATGGATTCTGGAAATATCCTGTTTCAAGAACCGTATCAGATTGAAACGACAGATTATGTGACAGATATTTATGAAAAGGTTCTTTTGGCGATGAAAGCGTCCTTGAAAAAAAATGTATATAGATTGTTGAAAGGAGAAATAGAGCCTGAAAAGCAAGACGAGGGACGGGCAAGTTATTTATTGATACGACGTTCCTACGATGGAATTTTGGATTGGGGGAAACCTACAGAAGCAATACTGCGTGTAATTAGGGCCACCAGCCATCCTTATCCAGGTGCATATTCCTATGTGCGGGAAAAGAAGGTTATTATTTTTCGGGCTGAAAATTACAGGCTTAAGAAAAATTATGTGGGATATAATGGACAAGTTGCTGAAATTACCCCCCAAGGCCATTTGATTGTCTTGACGGTGGACGGAAGTATAAGGGTTACAGAATATATGGTGGAAGCGGATGCAAAGATTTATGTTGGCAGTAGGTTAATAGGAGCCTACGATCCTGGAATTCATGTGTCGGGGGAGAGATTATGAAAAAAATATTGGTTTTTGCGCCTCATAATGATGATGAGGTTCTTGGGGTTGGAGGTACAATGGCAAAATTAGCCGGCATGGGATATGAGGTCTATGTTTGCGAAGCGACAAGTGCAAATGAGAATCTCCCTCTTGTTAATGTAATTAAAAAGGAAGCGCTCAAAGCCCATAATTTGTTGGGAGTAAAAGAAACTTTTTTTCTGGAGATTCCAGTTGTTGCAATTAAGGATACGCCTACTATAGAGGTAAACGACAGGTTTGACGGCATAGTAAAGCAGATAAAACCGAATATTGCCTTCATTCCCCATCAAGGAGATATACATATTGATCATGCTGAAGTTGCAAAAGCAGCAATGGTTGCATTACGGCCCATAGAAAATCCGCAATTAGAAGCCGTATATGCATATGAGACATTGTCGGAAACAGAATGGAATGTTCCAACAGTAGACCATGCATTTCTTCCGAATTGTTACAGTGACATTACGTCGTATGTGAAGCTAAAAAAGCAGGCGATGTCCTGTTATCAAACCCAGATAAAAAAGTTTCCTCATCCACGTTCCCTGGAGGCTATTGAATCCTTGGCAAAGTTGAGAGGTTCTACCGTAGGAGTTTGTGCTGCTGAAAGCTTTATGGTAGTAAGAATGAGGATGGGGGAACTCTGAGAAATTCAATGAAAGGAATGGCTTGTTTTTATGTTGTGAGGAGGCGCGCGTAGCATGAAGAAACTGTATATTGTAGGTTCCGGCGGATTTGGCAGAGAGGTGCTTTGGCTTGCAAAACGGATTTGTGATGATGAGAAAAAGAAAGGAAATATTCCCCCATGGGAGATAGCAGGATTCATTGATGATAGTAAGTCACTTTCTAAAAGCAGGCAGGACGGATATCCGGTGCTGGGCGGCTGCGATTACCTGGGAAACTTGACGGAGGAAGCGTATGCTGTCATTGCTATAGGGACAGCCAAAGTAAAACAAAATGTGGTAGAAAAATTATCTGCTTATTCAAACCTGCATTTTGTTAATTTGATCGATCCGTCGGTTATCATGTCTGATCGGATTCAAATAGGAGAGGGATGTATTTTATGCGCCGGGACAATTTTGACAGTGGATATTACGATAGGCAATCATGTGATCATGAATCTTGACTGTACGGTAGGGCACGATAGCGTGATTGAAAATTATGTGACAATTTATCCAGGCGCAAATATCTCTGGAAATGTCAGGATAGGGGAAGGGGCGGAACTGGGAACCGGAATGCAGATTATTCAGGGGAAAAAGGTTGGAAAGCGAAGCATCGTTGGCGCGGGAGCCATAGTAGTTCACGATATACCAGAAAAATGCACAGCAGTTGGAATTCCTGCAAAGCCTGTGAAATACCTTGGATGATGGAACTATTTCAAGTAAGGATGTAATCATATATGAACGTACTATTTTTATCGTTACTGGATTTTAAATCAATCAATGAGAGGAATATTTATACGGATTTACTTCGGGAATTTTTAAAGCATAATATTTCTGTATATGCCATATCTCCGGTGGAAAAGAAAACCGGAAAGAGTACAGAGCTTGTGAAAGATAAAAAGGTAGTTATTTTGAAACTTAAAATTGGAAATGTACAGAAGACAAATCCCATAGAGAAAGGTCTTACTATGATTGCGTTGGAAAATCAGTTGGTGAACGGGATTCGAACGTATTTTTCGAATATTAAGTTTGATCTTGTACTATACGCAACGCCGCCTATTACATTTCAAAAAGCAGTAGAATATGTAAAAAAAAGGGACGGGGCAAGAACATATTTATTGTTAAAAGATATATTTCCTCAAAATTCGGTTGATATGCAGATGTTAAGTAAGAAAGGAATAAAAGGATGTTTATATTCTTTTTTTCGAAGGAAGGAAGAGAAATTGTATAGCATTTCAGATCGGATTGGCTGTATGTCTCAGGCAAATGTAGATTACATTGTTACACATAATCCAAAGATAAATCCTCAAAAGGTAGAAGTTTGTCCAAATAGCATTGAAGTAAAAGCTATGCAGATGAAACAGGAGGATAAGGATATCATACGCAGAAAATATGATATTCCCTTAGAAAGAAAAGTATTTGTATATGGAGGGAATCTTGGTAAGCCCCAGGGAATTCCATTCTTGAAAGAATGTCTGAAAATGCAGGTAGATAATGAGGAAGCATATTTTCTCATTGTGGGAGATGGAACAGAGTTCCATAGTTTGAAAACATTTTTTGATGAAATGCAACCGAAAAATATGAGATTAATGAGACGCCTTCCAAAAGAGGATTACGAGAACTTGGTAATGGTTTGTGATGTGGGGATGATTTTTTTAGATCATCAGTTTACAATACCCAACTTTCCCAGCCGTCTGTTGTCTTATATGCAGGCAGGGCTTCCGGTGCTGGCCTGTACAGATCCCAATACGGATATCGGGAAGATTATTGTCGAAGGCGGATTTGGCTGGTGGTGTGAAAGTAATAATGTGAATGGATTTAATAAATGCGTGAAGGAGGCCATGAAGGCTGCTTCTTCAGCTATGGGAACCGTAGCTTACCAATATTTAGTAGATCATTATGATACGAAAGATGGATATCAGCAGATTATGGGTTCCTTAAAATTGGAATAGTTACCGAGGTGTATGGGATGAGTACAAACGGAAAAAAGTTTCCTCAGAAAATACTTTTTATTGGAACATATGCTGGCAAAGACTATTTGTCTGTTTTGCATCAGCAATCTTATTATATACAAATGGCTGCAAATCAGACAGAAGCATATTACATAACAGAATTGGCAAAGTATGTAGCCCAGTTAGATGTGATTAGCGCTCTTGTAACAGTTCCATATCCACATGGAAAAAAGTTATATGTAAAGAGAAATCAGGAGACCAATGGAAACTGTAAAATAGAAAATGTAAGTTTTATTAATTTTCCGGTTATTTCTGTTGCATCACAGACTATCGCGATGCAAACATCCATCAGAAAGTGGATGAAAAAGAATCAAACAGATGAAGGGCTTTTGGTAGTCATTTATGCCATGAGAATTCCATTTTTGAAATGTTCCAAGGTAATAAAAAAATATATTCCTGATGCTGTTATAGTAAATGTGGTTCCGGATTTACCTCTGTATACTCGTATGTATGATAAAAGTCTGACCGGGCGCATAATCACTTATTTCAACCAGAGAATGACGGCGAGACTTCAAAAACATGTCGACGGGTTTGTGCTGTATGCGGAAAAAATGAAGGATGTATTAAAATGCAAAGAGGATCATTGGATTGTAGTGGAGGGATTGTTTGATAAAAGGAAAAATCAAAATTTTGATACTGGTTCAAAGAGAAAAGACCAGCAAATTGTTCTATATGCCGGCAGTCTGGAAGAACAATATGGACTTTCACTGCTTGTAGAAGGATTTCTTCGAGCAAAGCTTCCGAATACGAGCTTGCATTTATATGGAGAAGGAAACTATATCAAGGAGATCATAAAATATTCTCAAGAGTGCCCTAATATTCGTTATTGTGGGATGGTGCCACCGGAAGAAGTCAGGAGAAATATGTATCAGGCGGATTTACTTGTGAATCCCAGACCATCGAAGGAGGCTTTTACGAAGTTTTCTTGTCCATCGAAGACGTTGGAGTATATGTCTACCGGAAAGCCTGTGATGATGACAAGGCTAGGGGGAGTTCCGGAGGAATATTTTCAATATATATATGCGGTTGAGGATGAAACGGCAGCCGGCTTTGCGAAAGAGCTGATACAATTTTTTCAGTTACCAAAAGAATCCAGGGAAGAGAGAGCAAAAAAGGGGCAGCAGTTTATTTATGAAAAAAAAGATGTTGGGATACAAATAAAACGGGTCTTAGAGTTTTCTCATATGTTACGACAACTACAGGATGATAAATGATAAGGGGAAAACAGAATGCTGATATATTTAGGAATAGATGTTTTTATTATAATGACAGGCTACGTTCTGGTTGGAAAGAAGGTAACAGTGAGGGGCTGGAAGGTAAGCGGTACAACATTGTTTTTTATGGCCTGCGGATTCCTGCTTATTTTTTTCTCGGCATTTAGAGGGGATTTTTCAGCAGATTATACAGGATATGAAGATATTTTTCTTAGATTTAAAAACAATTCGTTTCAGGACATTTTGCATAGGCCTATATTCAGTAATCCAGAAACGGGGTATTTGTTGTTTCAGCATGTGATTAGAAACGTTTTTGGAGATGTTATATATTTATTTATCGCAATATCATTGATTGTTGTCCTATGTAATCTTTTGGAGTTAAGAAAAAATGGAGCTTTGTTTGTATTGGCGGTATTTCTTTTTGTGGAAGCAGGTATTTATTACAGTTCTTTTAATTTAATACGGCAGGCTTTTGCGTGCAGTCTTGCGGTAGCAGGAAGTAAGTTTTTATACGAAAGAGCGATGTGGAAGTATTTCGTTGTAATTATATTGGCCTGTACCATTCATACGTCCGTAATCCTCATGATTCCATTTTATTTTGCATCTGTGATTAAAATCAGGAAACGAAGTTTTTTGCTGTATCCTATTGTAATGACAGGGTTACTGTTTTTGCAGCCATACCTTATGGATTTTGTAAATCAGTATTTATGGACATGGTATGATGTAAAGATAAGTGTCGGTTATAGCTGGAAAAATATAGTGGCAGCGCTTTTTTTGGCAGGAACAGCATTGTGTATTTATTTTTTTGAAGAGAAGCAGGAAACAGGAGATTATAATTTAAAAGAACGGATTTGGCTGAACGCCACTATATTATATTTGATTTTTTACTTGATGGGATTAACGTATTCTTATGCACAGAGATTTTCTATGCTATTTTCTATGTATACCATATGTTTTTTCTGCTTGCAGGTATCAAAAAGTAAATATAGACGTTTGCTGGAATGGGGTGTGATGATTCTGTTGGTTTTGCATGGCTTATTTGGAAAAATGGAGATTCCTTATTATTTTATATGGGATAGATAGAAAGGGCAGGAAAGTGTTTAAGAAAATTGTAAAAAAATTTATTGGAGAATATACATTATCAAGTATAAAACGAGTGATATGTAAGATTAGATCAGGAAAAGAAACCATTATTACAAAGTATCCATTGCGTGTAATCTCAGAGGGAAAGCATACTTCTTGCGGGTATTATGATCATACGCCTGTTTGTTCAAATAAATTATTATATATTTCAACAGATTCAAACATGAAAACCGTTTTTAATCATTGCCTTGACTTTGAGACCTGCTGCCAGACATATACTGTTTCCAATATTGCAAACTGGCAGCAAGGGAATCGGTTGTTTTGGATAGAAAAAGACAGATATATTTACAATGATTTTGAAAAGGGGGCGTATGTTTCAAAGGAAATAAATAGAGGAGAGACCATGACGCATCCCTGGCCGGTATATGATGCAAATGGTCAAATTGCTGTCAGCCTTGATTTTTCCAGACTTGGAAGCTTGAGACCTGGCTATGGATATTCGGAATTGCCGCCTACAGATATTACAGAAAATGCTATCGCCATGTCTATATACAGATTGGACAGTGAAGCAAAGATTTGTGACATAACATATCGAAATCTGTTAGATGCTTTAAAGGAGAAGGTGATTCTTAGCAGATGCTATATCAATCATATCAGTATCTCTCCCAAAGGAGACAGAGTACTTTTTTTCTTTATAGAAAAGAAAGAAACATTTCATATGTGCTATTTGGGAATTTGGGACAGTGGGAAAATAAGGTTTCTGGAACGTGAATTGTCAGCTTCTCATTATACCTGGAAGGATAACGATACGATATTGACTACTTCCTATGACGCACAAAGAAACTGCGGCTATTATCTTTATCATGTTTCTGCATGTACAAGAAAAGACGTTTTGAGGGACGTACTAATAGAAGACGGCCATCCGACGTATATTTCAGAAAAATTGTTTCTTACGGATACGTATCCAGATTCAGCGGGATATCAAAGGATAAAGCTTGTCAATTTAGAAACGGGAGAGGTAGAAACTCTTTTGGAAATATATAGCTCGGCAAAACATATGGGGGTGAAAAGATGCGATCTCCATCCGCGTTATGATTCAGAGCATGAAAAAATTTATTTTGATGCAAATACGGACGGATGGCGTCGCTTATATTTATTAAATCTGGAGGGTCATAGATGGATCAGGGAAAGCAGGAAAAAAGACTCGTAACGAATACCTTAATTTTGCTAATAGGAACGCTTTTTTCCAGTGTATTTTCATTTTTTATAGTGCCTTTTTATAGCAGATGGTTATCGGCGTCTGATTATGGAATTTATGATTTATTTGTAACCTATGTGTCATTGCTGCAGCCTGTGCTGACCTTGTCTTGCGGGGAAGCTTGCTTTCGGTTTCTTCTGGAGCGCCGCGAGGAACAAGAAAAAAACAGTACGATTGGTCAAACCTTTGTGATATCCATCATAGGGCTGATGGTAGGTTCAGTTGTGGTTGTATTTCTATTTGTTTTTGGAAAACAATCTTATTTGCTGCCATTTGTCTGCTTATTGTTTACAAGTACCATGTTTGTTCAATGTGGCTATATCGCAAGAGGGTTACGGAAGCCGGCAGTTTACACCATGGCCAATATCATCTATTTGTTATCTATGGCAGCTTCTGTAACGATTATGGTCTACTTTATGAATATGGGAGCGGCTGGAATTTTATTTGGATCATCCATTGGATATTGTTGTGGCTCTCTGTATGCCATAAGCTCTTGCGGTATATGGAAAAGCTTATATAGATTCAGATTGGAGACAAATATAGTAAAAGGATTAGTTGCATATTCCATTCCATTAATACCGAATACCATATCCTGGTGGATTGTCGGAGTATCTGATCGTTCCCTTGTAAGTTTATTTTTAGGACCAGCTGTGAATGGCGTATATGCTATCGCGAGTAAAGTACCGTCACTATGTACCACTATGTTTGGCGTTTTTCATATGTCATGGCAGGAAAGCGCCTCTGATGCTATCAATGATAATGAGCGTTCCATTTATTTTAATCGTGTATTTAACCGAATTGTACCCTTATGTCTTTGCTTGTGCATGTGTGTTCTTTCTGTGAACAGATACATGTATAGATTCATATGGGACGAAAAATACATAGATGGATATTATCATGTCCCAATTTTAATTACTGCAGCCATATTTTCATTTTTAGCTCAATTTCTTGGAGGCGTACTGGTTGCGCTTAAAAAGACAAAAATAAACGGTACCACAACGGTAGCGGCAGCTTGCATAAATGTTGTGTTCAATTTTATGCTTATTAGAATCATAGGCTTGTATGCAGCGTCCATGTCGACTTTGGCCTCTTATTTCATTCTCTTTTTCATACGGGCCATATTGATAAGAAAGGATTTTAGAATAAAAGTAAATAAACGTGTTCCTGTGATGCTTTTGATGTATACGGCGGTAATTTGCTCACAGTTCAGTACCAGTGAAATGGTAGGGGCAGTCACAGTTGTATTTTCTATAGCAGTGACTTTGCTGTTGAATAAGAACATCATAGATGGTTTATTTTGTAAGATTTTAAAAAGAAGGTGAAAGAATTTGAAACAAGAAAAAAGTAAGCCCTTGGCGATTGTTGTAGTTGCATATAACCGGGAAGAACCATTAAAGCAGTTATTGAGTTCATTGAATGCTATAGTTACAGACCGAAGGGATATTGCATTGGAGATCAGTATTGATAATAAAGGGACGCCAGAGGTAATTCGAGCGGCGGAAACATTTATCTGGAAACATGGAAAAAAGGAGCTTATTGTTCATCCGGAAAAGCTGGGATTAAAAAAGCATTTTATATGGGCGGGAGATCGAACGGAAAAGTATGAGAATATTCTTTTTGTGGAAGACGACTTGTATGTTTCGCCCTATGTAATGGATTTTGTGGATTGTTATTTGAATCAGTATGAGAATGATGAACGAATTGCAGGAGCGGCGTTATACAGTCCTATCTTATGTGAATTTACAAAATGTAAATTTTATCAGTATCAGGATGGTTTTGATAATTATTTTTTCCAACATCCTTATTGGGGGAATCTTTGGTCAAAGCAGAAATGGAGATTATTTAAGAATTGGTGGAAGAATTATACGTATAATGGAGAATTACTTCCCAGTAATGTAAGAATGTGGGGGAGCCAATCCTTCAAGAAAATATATATTCAATATCTGATTGAAACAGATAGGTACATGGTATATCCCAGAAATTCATATGTTACGAATATGGGAGTAAAAGGTCTTCATAATCATTTCAATGCAATTCAGTTCCAGGTAGTTCTTGAGAACGGAAAGAGGGAATTGCGCATGAGTACCTTGGATGAGTCTAAGTCCATATACGACGCCTTTTTTGAAATCAAGCAGGATATTTTAAAGATGTATCATCCGGTTTTAGAAAATTATGAATTTTCAGTGGATTTAAATGGGATGAAGGATCATATAAAAGAAGAATATGTTTTGACATGCAAAGATACAAAACGCAGGATTCTGTCATTTTCATCTTCCATGAGACCGGCAGAACAAAATGTCATTGCCAATATTCCAGGAGAGGGGATTTATTTTACAAAGGTATCGGATCTCATTACTTTGGGAAAAGCTGCATCCAGAATTCAAAGAGAGAAAAAATGTACGGAGGACATTATGAAAAATTATCCTGTCAGGGCGAAACATTTTGCGTTTTCAACATGGATCGCGTTGCTAAGAAAGTAGTTGCTGAAGTTTTACAGAGTTTTATTGGAATGATTGTGAAAAAGTGGGGATAAGGGATGGAGAAAGAAAACATAAACGTTCAAGCGGAGAAAGGCAGATTGAATGAATGGGATTTTGCAAAAGGGCTGCTGATTATTTTTGTAGTATGGGGGCATTGCTGTTCCTATTTATCAGGAAATGATTATGAGAAGAACTTGATGACGACTTATATTAGGCTTTTTCAGATGCCTCTTTTTATTTTAATATCAGGTTATTTTCAAAAAGACATAACGAGTTTGTCCGATTTATGGAACCATTGTAAGACATGTTTACTTAAAATTGGAGTACCTTATCTTACCTGGTCCTTCATTTCTTATATTATTTATCGCGGTATGAAAATTATTGGGGGGGGGGTGGAACATAGGATACTGTTTTTAGAAATAATGGGACAAATCACCTTCCTTTGGTTCCTTGGCTGTATATTGCTGTGTAAATTTTTATTTGGGATTATCAATTTTATAAAAAGAAAGAATAAAATGGTTGGAATGATATGGGAGATACTGAGTTTTATTGTGTTTTGGGTTCTTCCGGGTGGTTATTTAGATTCTTTTCATTTTCCATTTTTATGGATTTTCTATTTGGCGGGTTATTACTTAAGAAAAATTAATATAAACTTCATAGTTCAAGATCGGAAAGCTTTTTGGATATTCCTTGTGATTTCGTTTGGAATTGTGATAGGAGGAGGATTATTTAAGACGGAGTGGACATTTTATCATATGACAAATTTGACGGCAGGAAAAGAGGGAGCATTATTATTAATACTTATAGTAAGATACTTATTGTACTTTTTTGCCACCTTATCTGCATTGTATTGGATATTCAGATTATATGTCAGAATACAGGATACAAATATTAGTATGCAGATAGTTGGTTTGGGTCAAAAGACACAATTTTTATATGTTGCGCATGTGGTAGTTTTGTATCATGTAGTTCGTAGCCTGATTGTAGAATATACAAGAGGGAAGGGAATATTGGTAAATGTACCGGTAATAAGATACTATGTTGCAGCGTCGGCAATTACAGTTTTGACGTTGGTATTGCTGAATAAATTCTATAAAATGATTGAACGGTGGAAATTTGGCAGAATTGTGCTATTAGGAAAGTAGTCCAGGAAATTGCGGGTGGGAAGGAGATCATGGCATTGCATTTCTGTCTGGGTTGCTTTGCTGCCTGTACTATTTTTATATTTGAAAAATAGCCGTCCTATAAGGATAGATCAATAGGACAGCTATTTTAGGTTTGATATTAGGGATAAGTTGTGATTATACGGTATGTTATTCTTTGATTATATCTAATTCAGTGAGATTGATACCTGAAGCTGTCAATATGACCTTTAGCGCCGCATATCTTCTTTTCATCTTTTTGTATGCATCTGATTCTTTTTCACAAGATATCATATAATCTTGCAGTCTTTCAAATTCTTCAACGTTCTTTTGCATCATTTCTTTTTCAGTCATTTCTATTACGCCCATGGTCTCACCGCCTTTTCATTTATACAGTTGCCTGTTACTAAATTCATTATAGCGGTTTTGTTTGTTCGTGTAAAGTGCTTATTTGGGGATGCAGCACTGACGCTTAAATTTATATTTACTCTCCCAAGGCAAATGGAATACTAT
>CAMNQH010000058.1 GCA_946549035.1 uncultured Lachnospiraceae bacterium
CCGACCTACACCCTTAGCAGGGGCGCCTCTTCGGCCTCTTGAGTATTTCTCCGAACTGCTACATTGGTCTAATACCGTAGCACATGTAATATATTACTAAATTTTTCTGTGTTTGTCAATACTACAGACAAAATTTCTCAAATTCCTAAATTTCTGACATTACCCTCAGTGGACAATGGGACACATGCCATTTCCCAATGCCCTGGCTACTTCTCCTGGAAAATTACCGCGAGAATCGCTTGAAAGGCACCATAAAGCACTCCTGCGACAGGCCAAATAATCCAAGTAAATCCCCAAGAATGACTCCAAAAACTCCAGGCCAGATAAACTGCCGTTACAATGCACCAATATACAGACGAAAGCCGTTCCTTGTTTTTCTTCTTGACCCGAATCGTTTCCTTAAAATCGCCTTCCTTCATTAACATCAAATAAATCTTTTCCATTTCTCCAGCACAGGTCAATAATGCAGCCCCTATGCTCACAAACAAAAGTAAGAAACATACAGATATAATTGCAAGAAAATCATTTCCCAACATCGAGAGTCCCAAAAGGGGAATAATGCTGCAAATACATAAAACTACCCCTGCTATTCGCATAGTAGAAAAGAAGGTTCGTTTTCCCTTCCTCTCTGACTCCACATAAAGCCAGACGCCTTCCGCTAAAACAAAGTTTCCCTCTTTCAAATACTCACTGTCTTTCAGACAACTATTGGAATAAATAAATAAGGCGGTGGCCCCGGCAATGCAGGTAAACAGTACCAACAGTCCCACAAATCCAGCAATGTTTTCCCTTAGCAAATGTATTTCCGATAACCCTGATAAAAATATTAAAAAAGCCGGTGACAAAATCCAAAGCAACACGCTCGTTGCATATAAACCGCAAACTCTTTTTGTAGATTCTATATATTCTTTCGCCTGGCTCAGAGAAACTTTTCTCAGTTCCTTTTCTTTATGCTCAAGGATTATGGTTTCTTTTTCCTGGCCGAGTTCTTCCTTGATCTCATCCAAATTTCCAAATTCTGCAATTACAATGCCAATGGCTTCATTCTCTGATTTTCCATTCCCTTTCAATTCCAGGTACTTATCTTCCATCATCTGACAAATTTCTTCCTTTGCCCGCTTTACCTCCTGAGTGTCTGGCAATGACGCAAACATATTGTCCAGATAATTTTTTATAATGTCCATACTGTTCCTCCTTTACAACCGGTTCATGTTTCCTGTTCTTTTAAAAACAAACATCTGCTAATCACCTTCAAATAATAAATTTCTCGATTACCTCCTTCGTTATATGCCACTCTCTGCATTTTTCCTGATAGTAGGCCTGACCGGACTCCGTAATGCGGTAATATGTGCGCCTCCGCCCATTCGTCTCATCTCCATAAAAAGATACGATATAGCCATTTTTTTCCAACCGATTAAATGCCGAATAAAGTGTTGTCTCTTTAATGATATATTTTTCTGAGGACATTTCTTTGATTCTTTTGGATATCTCATAACCATATGACGGCCCCTCCCACAATAAATACAGGATCATGGTATCGTTATATCCTCGAATTACATCACTGCTTATCATATTATATTCTCCTGTTTTTTACTACGTCTGTCATACTACGTCTGTCATAGTAACTATACCAAAATTACTACGACAGGTCAAGTATTATTTCAAAAAATGTCCGGCGCAAAAATCTCATCAAAAAAACCAGGCCCAAAGGCCTGGCGCTTTCTTCTTATGATTGATATGCTTTGATTGCTGTCTCATATAAATTATTACCGTGTTTGTCCACCACAACTATCACCGGAAAATTTTCAACTTCTATTTCCAGAAGAGCTTCTGCCCCCAAATCCTCATAACTGATCAGTGTAGATTTCTTAATGCATTTTGAGAGCAGCGCGCCGGCCCCGCCAATAGCTGCAAAATAAACGCCCTCATTCCGCACAATGGCGTCAATCACTTCCTTGGTTCTCTTTCCTTTTCCAATCATGGCCTTTTGTCCCAAATCCATCAGGCGCGGCGCATATTTGTCCATACGGCTGGCAGTAGTAGGTCCTGCAGACCCGATAGGTCTCCCCTCCCGGGCAGGAGACGGACCCATATAATAAATCGTGGCGTCTTTTATATTAATTGGGAGTTCCTCCCCCCGATCCAATGCCTCGGTCATCCTTTTATGCGCTGCATCTCTGGCAACGTAAATATTTCCGGAAAGATAAACGTAATCTCCGGCATGAAGCTGTTCTGTTACTTCCTTTGTAATTGGCATATTGATATGTTTATCCATTGGAATTCCTCCTGACATAGGGTGCTTATTACAGTTCTCTTACTGCATGGCGATTTACATGACAGCAAATATTCACTGCTACCGGGAGTCCGGCGATATGGGTGGGGTACGTATTGATATTTACTGCCAGAGCCGTAGTGGTTCCACCCAGGCCCCCTGGGCCAATCCCCAACTTGTTAATCTTGTCTAACATTTCCTCTTCCAGTTCTTTCATATATGAAAGATGAGAGTGACTTCCTACTTCACGGGTTAAAGCTTGTTTTGCCAGTATCGCGGATTTCTCAAAGGTTCCTCCAATACCAACTCCTACTACCATGGGGGGGCAGGCATTGGGCCCTGCGTCCTTGACCGCCGTAAGAATCGCCTCTTTGACTCCTTCCAAACCATCTGCCGGCTTCAACATAAAAATCCGGCTCATATTTTCACTCCCAAATCCTTTGGGAGCTACTGTTATTTTCAGTTTATCCCCCGGAACCATAGCATAATGGATAATCGCTGGCGTATTATCTTTCGTATTTTCCCGAAGGATTGGATCCTTCACCACAGACTTCCGCAGATATCCTTCTGTGTATCCCTGACGCACCCCTTCGTTGACGGCATCCTCCACCGGAATCCCCTCCACATGTACATCCTGGCCAATTTCCAGAAAGACCACAGCCATTCCTGTGTCCTGGCAGATGGGAATCATTTCTTCCCCGGCAACTGTTAAATTATCCTGAAGCTGATTTAATATCTTCTTTCCCAGCTCAGACTTCTCCGTTTCTTTTGCCCCTTTTAAAGCCTTGTCCATATCTTCTGCCAGAAAATGGTTGGCTTCGATACACATTTCTTTTATATTTTTTATTATGTCTTCGGATGATATGGTTCGTATCATGCTATTTCCTCTTCTCCTTTTTTATTGATATGTAGTTTCAGCTTTCATGATGATCCTCTGAGTTCTCCACTCCATAAAGCTCCGCTAACAACAAAGTCTTTCTGGCCCAATTTTCATGGGTTTTGACCTCATTCATGCGGTCTCCCTCTGCACGTTTCAAAACGCAAAGTCCGCCTTTGTCTTCCCATTCCAGAATAGATTTTGCATCTGCATAATCATTTTGAGATACCTGCAAAGAACGATTGACAACAGAAATCTGTTTTGGATGGATCACCGTTTTTCCCACAAAGCCGTTCAAGTGGTCCAGCTCTAATTCCCGTCTCAACCCGTCGCTCCATTGATTCCCACCGCCGGAAAAAAATTCCCATACTGGCCCGGAAACCACATAATCCCGTCCAAAAACCGTTAAAATATCCCCCAAAAGCCCTGCAATGGGAACAATATCATAAATTGTCTGATTGCAATGCCTTCGCACGGCAAATTGATTGCAAAAATCATTCCCGCCCACACGGACATTCAGCACATATGGTTTTATCTCATCTATCTCCTTCTTTAATTCCAGCAGAACCTGACGCCTGCTGCCATAATCAACCAAATCCCCGCTCTCCAAAATGGGCATCATATAATAAGGTGTTGTACGGCTTTGGTTCTCTTCCTCCAGCAATACGCCATATTCCTTTGCATTATCCAAAGAATATTTGGGAAAAATAAACCCTGTCACAATCTCCCCCACTGGCGCTATCCGCTTCAGCAAACGTTCAAACTGCTGAGGCTCCCTTACTCTGACAAATAATTTAGGCAGATAAATTCCCGGCTTGTTCCTCCCCCTTTGTATTTCTTCCAATGTCTTTAACAGCTGCTTCTCTGCAACAGGGACCGCATCCTCTGCAACAGTATCCTCCAGACATAGAGCTAGGGAATATGGAGTTTGAAATTTTCCCTCCAAAACGGATGCAGCAACCGTCCCATTCAACGCAGGAGCATAAAGCAGAGCTCCCACCTGGTAGCACTCTTTGTTCAAGTTCATTTTAACATTTCCCCAAATTCTGTTCTATTTTCTATCATAGTCCCTATGTACTCCAATAATTCCTGAGAGTATACATTTCTTTCAGGCATACATACTGTTTGACCAGGCAATTTATGTTTCCTGGCCAAAGCAGATGGCGCAATGCCAATATCCGCCTCCTGAAACATAGATATATCAAAAGGACTGTCTCCGGCTGCAATCACCTGATCTCCATGAATATATTCCCGAAACCGCCGAATGGCCATCCCCTTACGCAATGATTTGGGAATGATATAAGTTTTTTCCCCTTGGCAAAACACATCCACCAGAGACAGATCCAACTCCTCTTTCAAATGCCTTACCACCGTTTCTGCATTCCGGCATTTCGTAAATACAAACAGTTCACGTATATTGCGCACTTCCAAGCTTCTTTCTGGTTCTCGCTCCAATAATGCTGATCCCTGAACAAGAACTGCTTTGCTGCGGGCTGCTAACTCCAGAGAAGTTTGATACCAAGAGGCTACTTCTTTTCCTTCCTCAAGAAGAATGCCCCCATTGCATACCAAAGCATATGGCAGGGCGCCGATCCCTAACTGAATCCGCTCATATTGCTGTATCGTTCTGGTGGTTGTGGGAACCACCAGAACCTTCTTCTTTATCTCCTTCAGCAGCCGGAATGTCTCCTCTGTCATGTAGGACACCTCCCGTCCCTGGTATCGCTCCACCAGACGCTTCTCAGTTCCTATCTCATGCTTATAAGAAAAAATCAGCGTATTGTCCAGATCTGCATGAAATACAATCATCGTTCCCGAACAAAGGTCTTCCGAATTAAATCTACCGGAATCATAGTTACTCCCAGCAAAGCAACGGCAAGCCAGCCCACAGGCTGAAAGGGTACGCAGCTAAACATATTTCCAATCCAGGTAAATACCGGAAGAGGAATCAGCGCAGCGTTTACAATCACTGCCTGCACCAAAACAATGGTAATAAATACTTTCAAAAATCCTGGATTTTCATTTAACCCTTTGAAAATGCCATACCCATCGTCCCGGACATTAAACCCGTTAAATAAGGCGCTGACAATAAATAAAACAAAATATCCAGTGAGATGCTGCTCGTCCCTTTCAAACAATCCGCGGAAAAACGGAAGCTTTAAATAAAGGAAGCTTAGCACCGTCAACCAGGCGCCCATAATGACAATCTGTGTCATCATCTTTTTACTTACTATGCTTTCGTCCCTTCTTCTGGGCTTCTCTGTCATATATTTCTTCATAGCGGGCTCATTGCCAAGCATAATAGCCCCCAGGCTGTCCATAACAAGATTTACAAACAGCAAATGCGTCACCTTCAATGGCTCTTCTACTCCAAAGAAAGGCGCAATGGCGCTGACTACCACAGCAGCCACATTGATTACCAACTGAAATTTGCAGAATTTTAAAATATTGTGATAAATCGTTCTTCCATACCAGATGGCGTCTTTGATGGACTTAAAGTTGTCATCCAATACCACAATTTTTCCGGCCTCTTTCGCAGCCTCTGTTCCGCTGCCCATTGCAAATCCCACATCCGCCCGTTTTAAAGCCGGCGCATCGTTGACGCCGTCTCCTGTCATACCTACCACCAGATTCATTTCCTGGCAAAGGCGGACCATTCGTGATTTATCGGTAGGCAGAGCCCTGGCAATTACACGAATATGAGGAATCATAGCTTTCACATCTTCGTCGGACATCTCATTTAGCTGAGCAGAAGTCAGAGCCTTATCGCTGTCCTGCCTCAGCAGTCCCGCATCTTTGGCAATAGCCGCGGCCGTCTCTAAGCGGTCCCCGGTAATCATTACGACCTGGATTCCTGCTTTTTGCACTTCTTCAATAGCTTCCCGGGCCTCTGGTCTTACATCATCCCGGATTCCCACCAGACCTATAATAACGATATCCTCATGAATCGTATTTTCCTCAAGAGGCTTTTGAGAATATCCAAATGCCAATACACGCATCGCTTTTCCTGCAAGCTCATCAATTTTCTGATCCAGCACGGCTTTATTCATTTCCTTTACATTGCCTTCTGCGTCCAAATAATGAGCTGCCGACGCCAAAAGCCGTTCCGGCGCCCCTTTATAAAATGTCTTTCCCACACTGTCAATGTGCGCCTGACTGAATTTATTGGTGGAATTAAAGCCCTGGCTTACCGTTACGCGATATTCTTGATTTCCATCCAGGGCACGAAACGTATCCTCTCCAATGAATTTCATCAATGCCTGATCTGTGGCGTTCCCGCCAATCACCTTATGGGTGGCGTCAAACATGGACTGGGTGTTTTTCCCAATGGCCAGATCCACCAAGCCTTTTATTTTGCTGTGTTTACTCAACTCCGGAATAGGGATGGAATTGCCGTCTGCCGTGAAAAAATCCACAACCTCCAGCATTCCTTTGGTAATCGTACCTGTTTTATCGCTAAACAGGATATTCAAAGAACCTGCAGTCTCGATTCCTTCTGCCTTTCGCACCAGCACATTGTGATCCAGCATCTTACTGGTATTCTGCATCAACACTAGAGAAATCATCAGCGGCAGTCCCTCAGGAACTGCGCAGACAATAATAACGATGGCCAAGGAAACTGCTTCAATTACATCCTTGATTACCTCAGAAGCGCCGATGGCAAAATATTCAGATACTCCCCCTGCCGATACGATAAAGTAAATGAAGTACAGAACGGAAATCGCAATAGCCCCGATATATCCAAAGGTGGAAATCTGTTTGGCCAGTTTCGAAAGCTTTACTTTCAGAGGAGAATCCGGTTCGTCCTCCTGCATTTCCTCCGCCATTTTTCCCATCATGGTTTTTAGACCTACTTTACGTACATCCAAAACGCCTTCGCCGTCAAATACTACGGCTCCCCGAAACAAGGAATGGTCGTCCACGAAGGTATCCCCTGTAATATCTTCTGGAAGCTGGAAGTCCTCCGTGGTCTCTTTTTTCTTACACTCTTCCGCCTCCCCATTTAACGCGGAGTTATCCACCCGCAGGGAACCGGACACCAAAATACCATCGGCCGGAATCTTATCTCCTGACTGCAGCAGCACTTTGTCCCCTACCACCACATCGTCTACGTCGATTACGGTAACCAGGCTGTTGCGATATGCTTTACACTGGTCCTTTTTCGTACTGTCCTTCAGCTCCCGGTATTTGGTGTCACTGGCAACCCCGGTCTTTGCCGAAACTACGGCCACCACCAATATGGCTACAATCGTCCCCAAAGGTTCGTAGATCTCTGCATATCCGAAACAAAACATTACAATCATCAGAACTGCAATCGCAAGCAAGATCCGAATCATAGGATCTGAAAAAGTCTCTTTAAATTCTTCCCAAAAGGTCGTAGGTTCCGAATCCGGTATTTCATTGGAACCATGACTCTTTCGGGAAGCCTCCACCTCTTGATCGGTTAGTCCATTATATTTCATATAAGTTGTCCTCCTGATGCCCGAAGCCAAATGCGTAATTGAAGGAGAAACTATTTTACGTAGTTTCTCCCTCGTAAAAGGCTTCAGGCCGTCTTAAACGTATCTGTTGGCAAGCTGGCCGATTCCCGGGTCATTCGTCCCCTGTCCAATCGCGTTAAACTTCCATTCTCCATTGTATCGGTACACTTCGCCGAAAACCATAGCCGTCATACCTGAATAATTTTCTGTAAGATTGTATTTGCACATTTCCTTGTTATTCCTGGCGTCCACCAGACGGATAAAGGCATTCTGAATCATGCCAAAATGCTGACGTCTCTCCACTGCCTGATAGATATTTACCACCAGAACTATCTTATCATATACTGCAGGAATACTGGCAAGATCCACTACAATCTGTTCATCGTCTCCATCCCCTGCCCCGGTCAGGTTATCTCCCATATGCTGCACCGTTCCGGTTGCATGACGTAAGTTACCGAAATAAACTACATCCTCCTTTGCCATCAGGCGGCCGTTTTGAAGCAGAATGGCAGATGCATCACAGTCAATGGGCTGGGGCTTAGGTGCGAACAGCCCGCCTCTGGATCTTTTTGCTTCATCCCATCCCAGTCCGATGATTACTTTTGAAAGCCCTGCGTTATCCTTGGATAAGCTGACTTTCTGTCCTTTTTGCAAACTGATAGACAATGATTGTCCCCCCTTATCCTTATGCTACTTCAATCCCATAATGACCGCACAATGCCGCCAGACCGCCCTGGAATCCGCTTCCAATGGCGTTAAATTTCCATTCCCCGCCATGACGGTATAATTCTCCTACCACTACGGCCGTCTCTATGGAGAAATCCTCTCCCAGGTCATAACGAATCAGCTCTGTTCCCGTAGATTCATCCACAATCCGAATAAAGGCATTGGATACCTGTCCAAAATTCTGGCGTCTGGTTTCCGCTTCGTAAATGGTAACTGTAAAAGCAATTTTTTCGATATTGGAAGGAATCGTCGTCAAATCCACTAAAATCTGCTCATCATCCCCTTCTCCTGCACCAGTCAGATTATCCCCCATATGCTTTACGGCGCCGCTGGTATGCTCTAAGTTCCCGTAAAAAACAAACTCCTTATCGGTAGGGCACCTTCCATCCGCACCTGCCATAAATGCTGCGGCGTCTAAGTCAAAATCTGCTCCGGAATCAAATGCATTTACATCCCATCCCAATCCTACCATGATATTCTTAAGCCCCGGATTTCCTTTTGTCAAATCAACTTTTTGTCCTTTTGTCAAATTAATTGGCATACCTGTTTCCTCCTTCTGTTGTAGAACAGCTTCCGCTTCATAACTGTTACAGTTTTTTGTTTGGCATATGATACATCTTATTGAACTCCTGTTTCATGGACTCAAGCCTTGCATGATCCTCTACCCGCTTCTTTCTTGCGTTCTCCTGAATCTGCTTTGTCTCGTCAATTCCATTGACAATCGTTCTCCAAGTTGTTTCCAATGTTTCAATCTTGATGGAGCTTCCGGAGGCAAGCCGCGCTGTCATTTTCGACTGCTCCACCGTATTCTTGGCATTCTTCATCAGCATTTCATTGGTTTTTTCATCCAGGGCCGACATAGCCTCCGCCTGAATTCGCTGACGCTTCAGCATAATAGCCTGAGCCAAGGCCTGCTTAAATACAGGAAGGGTAATAATGAACGCAGAATTGATTTTCCGAACCAAATTCATATTACTGAATTCCATGGTCTTAATCATAGGAATCGACTGCATAGCTACATTTTCCGCCGTCCTTAAATCCTGCGTCCGTTGCTCCAACATCATCAATGCCTGATTTAAGCTAGTCAACTCAAACTGAATGGAATTATCCCCGGTGGCCTCCATATCCGACTGCCTTTGGGCAATATATGTTTCCAATTCCCGGCATCCCTGTTCCCCTGCAAGAATATATTTTACCAAATCGTGATAATAATTCACGTTTGCCTCAAACATCTGCTCTAATTTACGGTTGGACTGCTTAATCTCCGACTCATACTGCTTCAGCTGTACATAGATTTTGTCTACTTCCTCTCCCATAGTATGGTACTTTGACAATATCTTATCCAACTGTTTTCGAAGATTCTGAAACATCTTTCCAAACCGCCCCGGATGATCTTTGATTTCATCAATATCAAATTTGTTCATAATCTTGGCCAAGGTATTCAGCATCTCGCTGGAGTCGTCCAACTGAGACATATTCATGCTGTTTAATACCACGTCCGACGCCTTGGAAATCTCTTCCGCTACTTCCCCGCCAAATGAAACAATTGTTTCCAGATTGTGGACTTCAATGGTGCTAACCAATGCATCAACCTCCGGGGAGCCCGTAAGGGACGCATTCATCTGGTTCCGGTCCTCTACAATATCATATGCCTCCACTACCTCAATCTCATTCTTAGGCTCCGCAATCCCCTGTGCCACTGCAGGAGGAGCCGCTGTTTTGGTAAAATCCAATCCCATACTCATATACCTCTCTTTAAAATTTTATCACGCCATCTCTGGCGGGTGCCTGCCGGAGGATGGGCCAGATTCGGCACCTGCAAATCATACATATAATCTCCAATCTGGTGTTCCTCCATAATTTCCCTGTTAAAATACTTTTCTACATTCTGATATCCCGTGGGAACAAGAAACAGTACGTCAAAGCCCACCAGATTCAAATATGCGGTCAGAATGGAATCTTCCAGGGAAATCATAGTCTCCCCGGTATTAATATAAATTAGCTTTGGATTCTTTTTTGTAAAATCAAACCGCTGTAACAGACGGACAATTTCCTTAGGTAAATGCAAAACTAACGCAATAATCCCATATTCCGTTCCATTTTCAAACGTTCCCCGAATCATTTTCTGCTGAATCAAAAGCTGCAGCTTGTCCAGCATATGCTCCTGTACCTCTTCCCTCAGATACCCGTAAGGATATTGTGGGTGGGCCTTGATTTTTTCCCTTAGAAGCCTTCCGTTTTTAAAAAATTCCGCAGCATATGTCTTCATAGGATTTGCTGTGGCAGGCTCCAAAAAGGGAACGGAGTGAATGATAAAAGTATCCTCTGTAATCAGCTCCTTGACCATAGCCCAATAAGGTGAAACCTGCCCTTCTTTTACTCCGGACACCTTTGCAAAAATAACCGGCATGTTCACTGCGTTATCTACCGTACTGAAATTCGGCCGGTATTTCAATTCCTCTTTCCACAACAGACGAATCTCTTCATACATTGTCTTAAGGGTTACGGCATTGGCCTTGGCATACTGCCGATTCCGGTAGATTCCAGAATCCTGATACATTAAAGTATCTAGCTCCCGTTCTGCATGATAGGCAGCCGTCCCGATCTGTACATCCCCATTCTCCCTGGGATATCGGGAAACCTCCAGGCTGTCAGGATAATGAATCTCATACAACAATTTATCCTCCAGGGAACACTGCCAGTTCAAATTGGGATTAAAAACCACCACGTCTGCAGGCGTTCTGGCCAAAAAACGGAAAAACATTGCTTCACTGTCATCCTGGCAGCACCCCAAATAGAGAAAGCATCCAATCTCCGGCATACGCCAGTTTGAAAATAACTGAGCCTGATAACGTTTCAGCCAACAAAGAAGATACACGCCTTTATTGGTAAGCCGGTTTAAATTATCACCGCTCTTTTTCTCTTCCATCAGCATTACATCCACAAAAGCTTTCACCATCACTCTTTGAAGTTCTGGATTGGATGCATATTGAATATTCATGGAAAGATCCTGAATCATTTGCTCTGCACTGCTATAATTCCTGCGCCTGACTGCCCCAATCTCTTCCATTGTCGGCTTTGGCACAGGGCTGTCCGCAATAACAACATTCCTCTTATTATTTTTTAGTTCTTGCTGAAATAAAAATAAATCATTTACATATGTCAGTTTATCCCAAACCCCGCTGATTCTGCAGTAGCAATTATAAAAAAGTTTCGGGTCGCCGCCCCTTGCGGCAATAGGCGTCCGAACGTCCTCTAATCCTTTTCCTTCTATCCAGGCGTTGGTGCACCCGGATACTTCCGGCTTCCGGCCATAAAGACGTTCCTTATTCCAAGCATCCTGAATCTCTTCCCGAAGCCTCTTAAGACTGTAATTCTCCGGAAAGCATTTCCCCTCTGCCGCTTCCCATTCATCAGAAAACACCAATCCAGGATCTACTTTTCGGTATTCCTGATCTCCATGATACTGGAGTAGCACCACATCGCACCCGGCATTGGATAAAATAGAAAGAATCATAAGCTCATAGCTACTGACACTGCCTTCGTACAAAATCTTTGGAACCTTCTCCGCTCCCAGACTGTTTACAATACGTTCAAATCGATAATACAGCCAGCACATGAATTTAATATATGCGTTTTTTAGCATATTTTCATTCTTGCCTGCTTTCACCAAACGTTCCAGGGCGTCATATATGGAGGATGATACATTCTCTCTCTGGAGGCTGTTCATCCTGGGAAGCCACCGTTTCAGGCTCTCTGA
Source organism: uncultured Lachnospiraceae bacterium (assembly GCA_946549035.1). GTDB lineage: Bacteria > Bacillota > Clostridia > Lachnospirales > Lachnospiraceae > 14-2. Next base: position 12,117 of record CAMNQH010000058.1, read on the forward strand.
AAAAAAGCCTGGATTCATCTGAAAGCCCATTCCCATCATCTCATTGTAGTAAGACAAATTCTTCTCATCTGGATTGGGAATCTTTCCTTCAATAATTACCCCTGCGAGCCGGGCCGTTTCATAATAGTTCCGGATAAACTCCCCGATGGCCTCCGTATAGCAGTTAATCCGGTAAAAATAAACCTCCCTGCTTCTCCTTTGGCTCAGTTCCAGGAAAAAATCCTCCAACCCTTGTATTCTTTTATGCTCAAACATCGGCCTTCTTACGCATTCTATGCGCCTCCGTTCCTTATTCGACAAATTATACCATATTTCTGTATCCTTCACAAGTTTTATACAAATCCCCGAATAAAATCTCCAATGCACTCATACCCCATGGCAAGGTTCAGGTTCTGTCCACTGTCAATGCCTGCCGTACTGATGCCAATTACCTGGCCCTGCATATTTAGCACCGCACCCCCGGAGCTTCCGTGGGATGTGGGCGCCGTAAACTGAATCATATCCACTCCGTCTATTTTACGAAATCCCGAAATAATTCCGTCTGATACAGAATTGAACAACCCTAAAGGACTGCCGATAGCAACCACTTTCTGTCCACGCACCAGTTTTTGTTTCCCCTTGTAGACCGGTATGGGCTGTAATCTCCGGTCAATCCGCAAGATTGCCAAATCCAGCACATTGTGATATTTGATGATTTCATCCGTATCGTAAATGGCTTCATCATCCTCAATTCGAACAGAATAGTAACATCCCCCCGCTACCACATGATGGTTCGTAAGAATGTATCCATTTGTTCCAATCATAATCCCTGACCCGGTGGCAGTGACAGCTTTTGATTTATCATGTACTGCAATCATCACCACAGAAGAAGCCAGCCGGGCTAATTCCTCAAAGCTTTTCTCTCCTCCCTGGGTCATAGATTCCTGGAGTGGAGCCATAGGTACCGTAGATTGTGGGCTGCGGGGCGTTCCTTTTTTGGATTCCCGCCTGGGCAGCTGAACTTTTACCATTCCTTTTTCTGAATGTTGTTCCTGTATAATACCTCCTGAGCGCTGCTGAGTCTGCGCTTTTACAGGAATGCGTACCTTTGTTGGAGACGACCGGGAGGTACGCTCCTCTCTCTGGCTATGTAATTTTGGCGCCGGAATCATACAAGTCCCATATGGCCCCAGGAATAATTCCTGAGAAAGTTTTAATAATTCCGGTCTAGCCGAAACATCCGCCTTTGTCTGTATCAAAAGAACATCCGCCCCGGCAAGGGTAAGCATATAAAAAAACAAATATTCCTGTTCTCTTTGTACATTCTCTGCTACAATCTTGATACAGCTTTGCTCATTCCACTCTTTTAAGAAATCCTCCATCACATTGTCAAACCAGTATAAAAGCTTAACCAAAAGATTCTTTTCCATAGTCTCGCTTACTTGTTTTCCCTTACGGTAGCATTCCAAAATTATTCTGCAGGCATTCCCTAATGTTTGTTTCAAGATTTCATTCCCGGGAAGAAACCTTGTCTCCATCCGCCTTTTTCCAGAAGAAAGCCAGCTAGCGTAGCTGGAAGCATACCGTTCTGCTTCCTGGGGAGACGAAAGAGCCGGCAGCTGCACCAGCCGTTTGTATCCCAATCTGCCATGAACCATATACTCTGAAAGCGTATCATCCATCTGAACAATGTCCTCTGGCAAGTTCCTATTTACGCCCAAGGCCCGGACAAAAGATACATCCTTGCAATTCCCGTTTATTCCACCTTTCAAATTAATAAAAACAGATAAAGAATTCACATTTATTACATTGTGCCTGAATTTTATCAATCCTTGTTCCATCATGCAACCACCCACTATTCCAGCACACCGGCCAAAAAGGAATGACCTTAAAACAGAATGCCCCGCTGCAAGCAACGGGGCGTTTCACCTAATAACCAGTCGGCCGCAAAGTCCTGATAACCGCTTTACTGAAGTATTTTATTTACTTTTTCCTCATATTCTGCTTTCGTGATAATTCCCATCTCTAATTGCATGGCTATTTTCCGCAAGATTTCATAATGATCAAGCTTCTTTTGGGCAGCTGTAAGCTTTGCCTCATACTCTTCCATAGAAATGATATCCATGTCCAAGGCTTTCTCCAGTTTTTTCTTTTCTGCGTCAAATTCCTCCTGAGCTTTTTTTCTAAGCCTCTCTTCCTTGTCTTGACGAATTTGCTGTTCTTTTTCTGCAATCTGGTTCTTTACTTCAGCAGCTTTCTCCAGATCCGGGCGCATCTTGGCAAGAATATCCTCCACTTCAAAAGCGGTATCTCCTTCACAGGCGTCTATATAAGAAACATACCTTTTACCAATCTCTTGATAAGATTCCGCAAGCCTCTTTTCAATTACAGACTTTTGAATATTCAGGCTTGCCAGCTCGCTTTGTTCCTTTGTGGAACTATACAGGCTTGTTCCAAGATTTTTAGCGGAATTAATAACACTGTCCCCCATATTTTTGGCTGCTTTTGTTGCTTTTTCAAACATATCCATCAAAATTGCCTCCTTTATGTTGCTATTTCTCTTCTGCTATTATTTTCTAAATATTGTAGCACATTATTCTAAAAAAAGCATTATTTTTTGAGATTTTTTCCGGAAGCTATGCATCCGCCATTCTTTGGATGATCCCGCAGCACTTATAATGTTTGAGAGGATATGCTTCTACTGGCACATGCTTTTCTTCCGCCAGCCTTAAGATGTGATTTAAAGATTGGTCATTAATGAATTTTTCATCTATTAATATTTTCCATGGTATTCTCCGCAGCAACACCCTGGTAGTCTCTCCTATTCCAGGCTTGACCAAGTTAATATCCTCTATCTGGTATTGAAACGCAATTTTTTTTACTTCTTCCAGACCCCTGCCCTCGACTCTCTGCTCCTCTGACTTGTCCTCAAATTGAAACTGCTCTTCAATAGAATGAATAAATTCATAAGACCGGTCCTCTTTGGACAACGCTTCGTAATATACGGCTCCATGAAAATCTTTTTCCCCAATAATATCTCCGCGCAAAAAAGTCCTGCTGATTAATCCTGACACAGTGGAATTCAGGCAAGAGCTGGGAATTAAAATATCCTCATGGGTTCCGCACAGCTCAGTGACATTGGCCGGATCCGCCACTACGGCAATCTCGTCTGACACCCCCTCATAATGGGCGATTTCTTTCTTTAATTCTTGTAATATAGCGCCTTTTCCAATCCATCCGTCTAAAAAAAGCAGTCTTTCGGCTTGGTATTTTTTCAAAAGATACTCCATAGCATTTCTGTCTATGCCCCTTCCTCGTATGATAGAAATGGAATAGTGGGGAACTTCCACATGATATTTTTTTTTGATATAATGTTTTACCAGAATCCCCACGGGCGTTCCCGCCCGGGCCAGAGACACCAGAACTACATTCCTGCCTTTTTGTTCTATAATTTTGTCCGACAGCCTTCCGACCGCTAATGCCGTGGGCTTGGAATAATTGGCAAGGGCCTCCTGGTAAGCCTCCATATAAGCGTCTGTAGGGACATATTCCAAAGGAAGCATCTCACAGTAATGTACTCCCGCCTGAATTCGCTTCTCTCGCTCCTGGGCAGGAAGGGGCTCCACCAGGCCCGTAATATCTTTCAGTAACAGTATCACATCTTCCTTATGATAAGAGCTTCTCATTCTCTGCACCACCTTATTAGCATTATCTTCCGATTCCCTTTGAACGCTATAGCATTGGCCAGGGTATCAATCCCTTCCCTTCCATTTTCTTTGGCGTCAGTAACAATCAAGACTGAATCATACTGATCAAGATTGTAAAGAAAGGTCACACGTTCTTTCTCGTAAAAGCTTCTTAGCTCATACCGTTCTCTCAAAGGATATTCCCTCTCGCTGCTGACTGCTATGGGGCTTCGGGTGGTGGCATGATATTTTACATCCATTCCCAGGGTTTCCAGCTGCTTCGCCACAAACAGAGCCGGATACATAAACTCCTCTGTCCCTAATACCAAAATTTTTTTGCCGTCTGTCTCTTTCCATTCCATCTGTAATTTCTGCCATAGTTCCTGGCAAGCCGACTGATAAGCCGCCCCCTGTACCAAACGCCTGGCATCCAAACCAGAAGCAATCTTAACTTCGTGACATTCCTCATATGGTGTCCTATTGCACGGCACATAATTTCCATCTCCAACATAGCGTTCCGCTATATCAGCATAGCTTCCATGATCTGCCCGAACCAGATAATGAAGGGAAATCCCCCGGATTTGATACCTTTCCCGGGCTGTTTCATCCATACTGTTTAGCAGGGAGGCAACGGAAAAAGAGAATTTCCCCGGATATTCTTTTTCCAATACATTGATGATATTCCATATGGTTTTTCCGGTGGTAATTTCATCTTCTACAAATAGAACCCGCTTTATATTCTCTGCCGCATCATCCAACTCATTTCTTACCAGCTTCTGTTGAGAAGCGTGACTGTGCTCTTCTGAAAAATACAAGTATTCCGCCCCGGGAATATTTTCCCTGGTTGTTTGAATATAACGGCTGTCCAATGCGATGGCTACCGCCGCTCCAATTGCCGTAGCCGTCTCGGCAAACCCGATTACAAGCGCTTGCTCTCCTTCATACTCGTTTTTACAAATTTCTGCAAGCGCCTGAAACAAGGCAAGCGCCTTCCCAGGTGCCACTGGAATATGTTTTCCCTGCAGAGGATTTACCACCAAATAATTCCGCTTCTTATTATTCTCCCGTTTTGCAATCCGCACCAAATTTTCTTCACTGTACATAAGCCACCTCCAAACCTTAACACTCTCTTTCTTCCAAGATAAAAAAAGACTTGAAAGCAATCAACATTTCAGATTGCTGCTTCCAAGTCTTTCTGTCAAAACTATCCTATACTAATTCAAGAAGAACCTCTAAGGCGCCGTCGCCCTTACGCTGACCGATTTTCACGATCCTGGTATAACCACCATTCCGGTCTGCATACTTGGGTGCGATCTCAGTAAATAATTTATCCGGCAAATCTACCTTCTTGGTATTTCTCTTTCTTCCTGCACCTTCCTTGGGAACATCGGTAACAGGATAAAGAACCTTCAGCATCTGCCTTCTGGCATGAAGACGAGAAGGCTTATCCTTCTTAATCTTCTTCTCTACTTCATCATACACGGTCACTTTCTTACCGTCTACCACTTCTTTTACACGCTTGCCGTCCTTGTCCTTACGAGGAACCTTAGCCGTTACAGTAACTTCCTCATAGTTGTCCCGCTCTTTCACTGCCATTGCAATCAGGCCTTCCGCTACTTTGCGGATCTCCTTTGCTTTTGCCTCAGTGGTAACGATTTTGCCGTGGTACAATAATGCTGTTACCTGGCTTCTGATTAATGCTTTTCTCTGATCAGATGTTCTGCCTAATTTTCTATACTTTGCCATGTTATTTTCCTCCATTTGTGGGATATCCAGCCATGCTCTTTGGACTTACTATGGAGCCTTATTCTGCCGCTCCTTACCGGATACCATATGATACGGCGGGCTTTTTTTATTCCCGCCGCGTGGTTCCACTCATGAGTCTGACAGAGCCGCGCTCATCGGTCTTATCTGCTCTGCCATATGAGTTTATTCATCACCAGGATTTAACTGCAAGCCCAGCTCTTTCAGCTTCGCCAGCACTTCCTCCAATGATTTGCGTCCAAGATTTCGAACTTTCATCATATCTTCCGGTGTACGGTTTGTCAATTCCTCAACCGTATTGATCCCTGCCCGTTTCAGACAGTTATAAGACCGTACGGATAATTCCAGTTCGTCAATATTCATTTCCAGAACTTTTTCTTTTGCATTGTCTTCTTTTTCAATCATGAC